>JAYFRX010000020.1:0-15749 GCA_040946945.1 Burkholderia sp.
GTCCTCCCCGATGCGCGCGATGTATTCGACTCTAGCATCTTCGGCTTTCTGCGCGCCTACATCACTGCGAGCGATCGCTTCTGCATACCGACGGTTTTAGTCGCCGCGCAGCGGCTTACCTTGATAGATGAAAACTATCATTTCACTTGAAAAGCTTCGTCAGCGGGTTCTTTGTTGCTTCGTCCAACTGCGGCCAGACTCGCAGAATGTCCTTCCCGGCCTGCAACTGCTTCTGTTCTTCAGCGGACAAACTGGACGACGAGAACAACCAGGCTCCCACGACACCACCGGCAAGCGCCGAAATGATCGCCAAGCCAGCCAAGGCCAGCGCGACCTTGATTTTCCAGCCATCAGGAGCCGACTGCGCCGCCTGCCGATGAACGTCTTGCAGCACTTCCTTGGCGACTTTGGCCAACTCGCCGCGCAGGCGATCGGCTTCTTCATCACCTGCGGCGCGCACTGCGGCCTTGGCTTGTTCAGTGGCTTCTTGGGCGGCCCCGTTGATAGCCCAAACGGTCTGGGCTATCAAACCGGGCAGGGCTTTGATCTCGTCATGCAGCTTGCCGACATCCCCGAGCAGTTCCGCAATGAGCGCTTCGTGTGCCGTGCTTGCCATGACTCATTCCCTCACTTGAGCAGTGTCTTGAAAACAGCGTCCAACTCTTCGGATACGCCAGCGGCCAAGCGTTTGATGGACAGCAACTGCGCAAAGTGTAGCTTCTCGTCGGAGTCTTTCGCTGTCTTGATCTTTTCCTTGAAATCGGTCGGATCAAGAAGGATGTCTTTGATACTCTGATCAGCCACTTTCAGCTTGCCGTAGATGTCGTTTACGTGGATTACGGCGTTCGGCTTCAAGGTGAAATTAGTGGCACTGGCGTGGTACTCGAATAACCCCGAAAATACGCGCTCCGGGACTTCATCGAGTTCGACCATATTGAAGACAAGTCTGATCTTCTTTGCCGAAACACCAATTTCTGCCAGAGCATCGATCGTTGAGATTGTGTCACGTTGTTGTTTCGGCCTCGATACGGTAGGAATCACGAAGAAATCAAAGTCATCGTGGCTCCCCTTGTATTGCTTCATCAGATTTACAAAATCTTCAACGTTTGATGCACCAATATCGATCACAGCATCATCCAGAAGCGCCAATGCTTCTTGGAGTTCACCAAACTGCTTTCCCTTGATTGCTTCATCTTGAGTGCCATCCGAGTTGATGGATTCAACCGGGATGACCGTTGCATTATTCAGGCGCGGTGCGAGAAGGTGACGGGCGACAGTTGACTTACCAACGTTACCCGAAAAATTGATGACGGCTACTTTCATTTGTTTTGCTCCTTAATCCGCCGAAGAAGCGGGTTAGTGACTTCAGATTTAATAAATTGATCGGCTAATTTTTCCCGCCGTTGCTTCTTATCCAATGCCACTGAACTTTCATCCTCATCCGGCACAGTTTGCGGTTCATCTTTTTGGCGTTGAACCGGTTGTGACGGTGTTGAAGTTGTGGCAATTGGACTCTTCGCAAAACCGCGCTCTTTGCGGATTCTGTACAACATCATTTCAAAGCTTTTTAGCGTCAGACCGAATCCTTTCTCATTAAGGGTTTCAACAATCTTCGTGTTGCTCACACCGGACCTTTGCGCGGTCTCTATCTCGTCCATCAGACCACGTACCCGGCCAATCTTGCTTTTAACCGAGTCGTCGGATGCGAGCGCCCGAAGTGCCGCAGCGGCATCAACATCTGGCTTTGTCATGGGTCACCTAGGTTGCATTCCAACGCAACCATTTTGTTGTGCATGTGTTGAGTTGTCAAGAATTTTTGTTGTGATACAGTTGTGTTACGTATATTAAACGTTGTGTATATGTTGTGTCAATGGAGCGAAAGTGTTGGGCTTTGGATTGAATAGAGAGCGTGTACATGTACTCTATGCTCAAATTTCGGTAGAAGGCCACCCCTTGGCCGCCTGCGGCGGCCTTGCGCCCTGGGATCGTGGCGTGTTTTCGAGGGTAGGGCTGGTCGCAGGACAACGGTGTGGAGGCCCCACAGTGGTTTTACGGGCGAAAACAAACGTTAGTGGAACATAAAGAACCGTGACACGTTGTGTCTCTGTTTTAGGCCTATGGCCTTGTTATGCTTTGTTATTTGACGAGTTACGAAACTGAAGATATGATAAAATCAGGTATACAAAACGACATATAAACGTGGAGCCCAATGAAAGCAGCCAAGAAGCCCAGCGGCATCCGCTTCGATGCAGCACAGTCCGAGCGCCTGGACGCTCTGGCCAAGACTCGCGGCGTCACCAAGGCGTCCTTGGTCCGAGAGGCGGTAGACGTGCTGCTAGAAGCAGATGCAGAAAAGACGCACCTGGACGAACTGGAAGCTCGCCTCGCGGCGACGATCAATCGTCTTCAGCGGGACACGGCTGGCGTGCGGAATGACGTGCAGATGCTGTTCGCTTACGTCGATTCGCTGGCGAAGTTCATTCTTTATTCGACGCCAGAAATACTTGATAAGGAGGCAAGGAAGACGCTGGGAGTCCGGCGGTACGCCAATCTCATACGCGAGACGGTAGGCAACTTATCCGGCAAGCGATCAAAGACCGCAATCAAACTTTCTGAGAGAACTAACGATGAATAAGGTCATATTGCGCGGCTACATTACTCAACCTGAACTGCGCTATACCCCGAAGGGAAATCCGGTCTGCAATTTCAGGTTATTGGCAACATTTATGGGGCGGGAGGACTGGATACCGATCGTGTGTATCAAGAAGATTGCCGAGATCGCAAACGATCAATTGAAGAAAGGTGATGTCGCCTTTGTTGATGGTATTCTGACAACCCGAAAATTCACCGATGGCAAGGGACAGGAGCGAAAGATATTCGAGATCGTTGCTAACGAAGTTTGGTTGGCCGGTGTCAAGCGTCAAAGCAAAGAGCAGGCGCACGACGAATCGGCCACGGATACACCATCGATTCCAGATGATGGGCCGTCTCATGAGTCCGACAATTTTTCAACTTTGGATGACTAGCTATGGACAAAAATGCAGAAGTAAAGAGGCGATTAGACGAGCAACTTCGGTTCTATCTTGGCCCGCTCATTCTCGATGCCCTCAACCATGAAAAGACCACCGAAGTCTATCTAAATCAAGATGGAAGACTCTGGTGGAAACGTCATGGAGAGGCCAAGGCTTTGCTGGGTGAAATGGACACGCTTACGGCGACCAACATCATCACGAGTGTGGCAGATAGAGAAGGGCGAGTTGCCAATATCTCGCAGCCATCGGTGCAGGGCATATTGCCGCTGGATGGCTCCCGTTTTCAAGGCGTATTACCCCCGACAGCTATGCAACCAATCTTCCTCATTCGGAAGAAGGCGAGGGTCATCTACACGCTGGAAAACTACGAAAGGGACGGGATCATCACTGCCGAGCAACGGGAACTGTTGGAGGATGCTATCGAGAAGCGACTCAACATTCTCGTTGTGGGTGGTACAGGTTCCGGCAAGACAACGCTTCTCAATGCGCTTCTGCATCGGATCGGCGTTGTTGATCCAGATTGCCGGGTCGGCATCATTGAAGACACGCTCGAACTCCAATACGACGACTTGGAGGATGTGAATGTGCTTCTCACGAACGATGCCACGGACATGGACGGAGCCATTCGGATGTTTCTTCGTCTCAGCCCGGATCGGCTCTTTGTGGGCGAAATGCGAGGCAAGGAGGCCTACACGTTGCTGAAGGTCTGGAACTCGGGTCACAAGGGTGGGGCGGCAACGATCCATTCGGACGATCCACTGTCGGGCTTGATGCAGCTTGAGTACTACATCCAGGAAGTCAGTCTGAGTCCGCAGCATAAGATGATCGCCAACGTCGTGGACGTAATCGTGAGTATCCAGAAAGACCCAAGCCACAAGGCGGGGCGTCGAATCACCGACATGTTGCGGCTCACGGGTTACGAAGACGGGCAGTATCAGTACCAGTTGTACGGGCGCTAAACGCGGTTTTAAGTTTATAGTTAGTGCTATAATTTTCACGCCTTTTAAGGCATTTCTCAAAACCGAAAGGACGCAACATGAATACGAAAAACAAGTTGACCAAAGCCGTTGCCTTCGCCTCTTTGTGGGCCATGTATTCCGCACAGGTCTATGCCGGTAGTGCTGGCGGTGGCACCGGCATGCCTTGGGAATCCGGGCTGGACAAGGTGCTGAACTCACTGAAGGGGCCAGTTGTCGGCTTCTTCATCTTCTGCGCCATCATCATTTCCGGCTTGGTGCTGGCCCTGGGCGAGCATGGTCGGGGCGCGAAGATGTTTGTCGGTGTGATCTTCGGTGGCTCCATTGCCACTGGCCTTGCAGCCCTGTACGCCAACCTCTTCGGAGCCATTTTCTAAGGGGCGCGTTATGGAATCCACCGCTACTGAGCAACGCAAAATCCCGCTTCACCAATCGCTGGCGCGAGTCATTCTGGTGGGTGGCGCGGGACGCAAAGAAACTGCCGTTTTGGCAATCGTTTGCGTTGCTCTGATCTTCGGCCTTCGCAGTCTCGAAGGCATCGGCTTGGGTATCGTCCTGGCTTTCCTAGGGATGTGGGGCTTGCGCAAGCTGGCCACCATCGATCCGCAGTTCATCGACGTGATGAAGCGCCACACCAGCTATCAGGACTACTACCCGGCGCAGAGCTACCACACGTCCAAGACACCACCGATAAAGGGGTAACGCCATGCTTCCACTGAAGGAGTACCGGCCTAAAATATTGGGCTTGCCCGACTTGCTGAATTACGGCTGCTTTGTTGACAACGGAATCATCCTGAACAAGAACGGATCGTTTCTGCAAAGCTTCTATTTTTGCGGGCAAGACCTTGATTCGGCCTCACCACAAGAACTTGCAGCGCTGTCTGCCCACATCAACCAGGCGCTTATCCGCTTGGGCAGCGGATGGCTCATCAACGTTGATACGCTGCGCGTGCCGTCAACGCAGTATGTGCCGTTCGACCAGTGCTGCTTTCCGACGCCGACCAGCCAAGTCATTGACGACGAACGCCGTCAACAATACGAAATGGAGGACGCGCACTACGAGAACGTCTATGCCATGACGTTCACGTACCAACCCCCGCCCGAGATGCACGCCAAGCTTGCGCGTGTGTTCATCGACGATGACAGCGGCGCTTCGTCCAAGAAGGTGGACTACAAGTACGTTCTCTCGCGCTTCAAGCTGATGGTCAGCGACATCATTGCCGCGTTCAGCGCCACGCTTCAGATGCGAGGAATGAACAGTTCCGAACTGTTGACCTTCCTGCACACATGCCTGACCGGCGAGCGGCACCCGGTGCGTATCCCGCTCATTCCGTTCTGGATCGACGCGATCATTGGCAGTAAGGATTTTTTCACCGGCATCGCGCCGCGAATCGGTGAACGTCATGTGCGGACTATCAGCGTCATGGGGTTCCCGGCAGAAACGCAACCCGGCATCCTTGATCGCCTCAACAAGCTGGGAATGGAATACCGCTGGTCAACACGCTTTATTCCTGGCGATCCGACCTGGGCCGAAGGCACGATCTCGAAGGTTCGGCGTAACTGGTTCCAGAAGCGGCATGGCCTCATGGGGTTGGTGAAGGAAATCTTCGCCAAGGGCGAGTCCACCTGGAACAACGCCGACGCCATGAAGATGACGGGCGATGCGGACGCGGCGGTGGCCGAGGCCTCTTCTGGCATCGTGCGGTACGGCTACTACACCACCGTCATCGTGCTGGCCGACGAGAACAAGCAGCGGGTCGAAGAAAATGCCAAGGAAGTGGCCAAGGTCATGGGGCATCTCGGCTTTCCTTCGCAGATCGAGACGATCAACGCAGTGGAGGCCTTCATTGGCACCATGCCAGGTGAAGGTCGCGCCAATGTGCGTCGCCCGATCTTGCACACGCTGAATCTCGCAGACCTGATTCCGACCACAGCGGTGTGGCCAGGCCAACGCAAGAATCCTTGCGATCTGTACGGCAAGTACATCAAGGCGAAAGGCTACAAGCTCGACATCGACAACATCCCCCCGCTGATGTATGCCGCGACCAGCGGCAACACACCGTTTCGCCTTTGCATGCACGATGGCGACGTGGCGCATGGCCTTGTGCTTGGGCCGATCGGCGCAGGTAAATCGACGCTCCTTTGCTTGCTCGAAGATCAACAGTTCCGTTACCCGGACTCGCAGATTTTCGCGTTCGACAAGGGCAACTCAATGTTCGTCAACTGCATGTCGAATAACGGAACGCACTACTCCTTGGGTAGCAGCGACGAGGGGCAAATCAAGTTTTGCCCATTCGGTGAACTCGATAGTGAAGGCGATCGGTTGTGGGCGAAGGAATACGCCGCTGGACTAGCTCGGCTGCAAGGCCTGACGATCTTGCCTCACCACCGCGAAGCCCTTCACGATGCGGTCGAACGCCTTGCCCAGCCTGGCTCGCTGCGTTCGATGACCAACTTCGTAGCGGCGGTACAGAACATGGAGCTTAAACAGGCGTTGGGCTACTACACGCAGAACGGCAACGCGGGTCACTTGCTCGACGCTAGGAGCGACGACCTGGCCGACAGCCGCTTCCTGGTCTTTGAAATGGGCGAACTGCTCAACAAGGGCGAGGCGATCGTGTTGCCGATTCTTTCCTATCTGTTCCGCCGCATCGAGAAACGCCTTGAGGGCCGTCCGACGCTCATCATCATCGATGAAGCCTGGTCGGTTCTGGCCAACCCGGTGTTCGCGGAAAAATTCGAGGAATGGCTTGTCGAACTGCGGAAGAAAAACGCCGGAGTGATCTTCGCCACGCAGAGCTTGACCCAGCTTGAGCGCAGCCTGATCAAGAACATCATTCTTGAAACGTGCCCAACCAAGATTCTGCTGGCCAACCCCGAAGCGATGACCGAAAGCGTTGCACCGCTGTACCGTGCGATTGGCCTGAACAATCGGCAGATCGAAATGCTGGCGATGGCGCAGAAGAAGCGCGACTACTTCATCGTCAGCCCGCAGGGCCGCCGTATGGTGTCCTTCAATATCGGCAAAGTCGCGCTCGCCTTTTGTGGCGTTTCCTATCCATCGTCCATCAAGCGCGCCAAGGAAATCATGGCGCAACACGGTGACAACTGGATTCCCGAGTGGATGCGGGAATGCGGTGTCAACGAGGACTGGATTGCCTACTGGCGCAAGCTGGCTGCGCAGAAATCTAGCCACGCTAATCAATTTTCCGACCAAAGGGAGACTCAACATGAAACTGCGTAAATACTTTATCGCCACGCTGCTGGCCGCAGCGACGACACAGGCTTTCGCTGGGGCCGCAACCGGTGGCGCGACCGAACCGACTCAGATTCTCAACAACCTGGAACTGCTGAACCACACCGTGCAGCAGGCACAGGGCTTGAAGTATCAGTTACAGAATCTGCAAAGCCTGGGTAGTGCCGCAGATTGGGGGAGCGCCCAAGGCGCATTGACCAATCTGGCGTCGGTTGTGCAGCAAGGGCAAGGCCTGAGCTACGCGCTGGCTGGGGCCGATCAAGTCTTTGCGCAGCGGTTCCCCGGCTACGGCAATGGCGGCAACGGCAACTACAGCCAGCAGTATCAGACGTGGAGCAGGACCACGCTTGACAGCATTCAGGGCGCACTGGCGACAGCAGGCCTTCAGGCAAACCAGTTCGGTACTGAGACTGCCGCTATCGCGTCGATCCGCAGCATGTCTTCCGGCTCGCAGGGCGCTTTGTCGGCCATTCAAGCCGGGAACATGGTGGCCGGTATGCAGGTTGAGCAGCTTCAAAAGCTGCGCCAGTTGGGGATGGCGCAAGCGCAGGCGCAAAACACCTTCATGGCCAACATCGTGCAGAAGCAGGACAGTGAGCAGGCAGGCTTGGACACGATGCTGAACCAGAAGGGCGCTGGGACCGTGCCAACGATGCGTCAAACGTCGCACTGATCGGAGATCGACACCATGAAAAAAATCACCATCGTCATGCTTGCAATGGTTCTGGTTGCGTGCGGAAAGAAAGTGCAAACGGTCAGCGAAGTGAAGACCGTCGATTGGTATCTGGAAAACCGCGACGTCATGCAGAAGGTGCTGGCCGAGTGCGGCAACAACCCTGGTGAACTGGCTGGGGACCAGAACTGCATCAACGCCAGCGACGCAAGCAACAAGGCTTTCTTCCAGCAGAAGGGCGCGGGGACCATCCCCCAAATGCGTCAGAACAAGCACTAAGGAGCCACCATGCGAAAGACACCTTTCTTATGGGGCCTCGCCGTGCTGTTGTTCACGCCTGGCTTGGCCTTGGCCGACCCGAACATGGGTGGCGTCCTGGACCAGTACAAAGCTGCTGCCGCGCAGTTCAGCGGCACGGTGGCGACTGCGGCGGCTGCATTGGCCTTTTCGCTGTTCTTGATCGACAGCCTGTTGACCTACTTCAAGAAACTGGCGAGCGGCGCAGAGTGGCCAGAGATGGTTTTTACGCTGGCGTTCAAGATGCTGCTGCTGGGGATCATCGTTTTCCTGCTGAATCCCAACAACGTGTTCAAGCCGATCATGGATTCGTTCCAACTGATCGGACAGCGCGGCAGCGGGCTGGGCGGTATCGAGCCAACCGACCTGTTCTTTCAGGGCGTGGCGCTGGTCAAGGCGATGTGGAGTTCGTTTTCGGCCAACAATCCGGGCCTTACGGTATCGGGATCGGCCATCGCTAAAACCGTGATGGTAGGCGTGCTGATGGCTTTGGTGTCCCTGGTCATCATCATTTCCTACGCCATCCTGGCAATGTCGGTCGTTGCCATCTTTGTGGAGATGTATTTCTACCTGGCGGTATCGCCGCTGCTGGTGGCATTTGGTGCGATCCGCTTCACTAGGGACTTCATCAGCAAAGCCGTGACAACCAGCATCGTGATCGGCTTCCGCTTCCTGGGCATTTACTTCGTCTGTAAGGTCGCATCGGTCTTGGCCAACGAGATGGCCCCGCAGTTGGCCCAAATCACCGTGGACAACCTTGATCCGATTTGGCTTGTGGTCGGCACGTCCATGCTGCTGGGCTTCCTGGCGCTGAAGATTCCCACGATGGTTTCCAACATCGTCAACGGGACATCTTCGCTGGGCGCTTCAGACGTGGTTGGAGCCGGTGTGGCTGCCGCTGCTGGCGTCGCCGCAGGAGTTGCGGCAGGGGCCGCCGGGATCGGGGCGCTGGCCAGCGCAGCCGGTGCCGGAGCCGGAGGCGCGAGCGCGGCGGGTGCCGCCGCAGGCGGGGCAGCAGGAGCCGGTGGCGCTAGTGCTGCCGGTTCGAGCGCGGCTGGCGTGTCAGGGCTGGGGGGTATCGGCAGCGGAGCCAGCGGGGCATCGGGCGGTGGGGCAGGGGCGGGGGCGGGCACTTCTGCGGCCAGCGCGTCACCACCGCCACCAACCCCACCGTCTGGCGCTGGTGGCCAGGCCGGAGGCGGTTCAACGCCAAAAGAACCCAGCCCCCCAAGCCAGCCTGGAGATTCCGCAAGCGGATCGAGCGGCAGTAGCACGCCAAGTACTACGCAGCAGGGCGGCCAGACCGGCAGCAGTGGGCAGAGCAGCGGACAGGCCAACGAACCGCCACCGGAGCCACCAAAGAGCGGGCCGACCGCCACTCAGCGGATCGCAGATGCCGTGCGTCACGTTGAGCAACAGACCGACGCACCCCCGGCTCAACCCGGCAGCGTCAACCCAGGCCACGAAGAGTAAGAGGGGCCAGCAGCACGGCTAACTGTCAAATATTTTTATATTTATCGCTATATACGGAGTCTAGAAAATGAAATCGCTGAAATCACTGTTCGGTAAAAGCGGCGCAGATGCGCCGGAAAGCCGGGTGGATGTGCAAGCCGCAGTCCAGGAGCTAATCAGCCTGGAACACGGCAAGGACTACACCCCGCCTTTCATGTCCATGCACCAACGTCACAACGAGCTTCACTTCGAAGAAAAGATGCGGACGCGCAACTGGCAAATCCTTGCCTTCGCGCTGGTCGTCATCTGCGGCGTGCAGAGCGCCGGGATGGTCAAGATGGCGCTGGAATCGCGCATCAAGCCCTACCTCGTTGAGGTGGACAAGCTGGGTCGCTATGCCGGTGCTGGCATGGCCGAGGCCGTCACCAGCCGCGACCAACGCATTGTCCGGTCCCAGCTTATCGAGTTCATTACCGATGCTCGAACTGTCACCAGCGATGGCGTGGTGCAGAAGAAGTGGCTGGCTCAGGTCTACGCACTGGCTGGCCCGCGTGCGCAGACCTTCCTGAACGCCTACTACAAGACGAACGATCCGTTCGAGATGGCCAAGACCCGGCGCGTCAACGTCGAAGAGGTATCGGCGGTTCCTTTCTCCGACAAGACCTGGCAACTGTCGTGGGTGGAAATCCGCCGCGACCAGGACGGACGCCAGATCGGTGGCCCGCAAACCTGGACTGCCTTCGTGGATACCTCGTTCTTCGACGTGAAGGACGAAGCGACGGCCATCAGGAACATGTCTGGCCTGATCGTTGACGGCATCAACTGGACACAAAAGAACTGACCTCCTTCCCTACTACGGACTAAAAATCATGGAAAAGAAAACCATTGCAGCCATCCTTGCTGCCGCCTTCGCTGTAAACGCCCACGCCAAGATCGCCAACCCGGACATCATCGACTACGGCACCAGCGTGATGCAGGAGGCCAAGAACTGGCAAACCATGCACAGCGCCAAGCCGGTACGCGGCCAGAACGGATTGATCCTCTTTCCGTTCGGCCAGTATCAACCTACCTTGGTATGCGCGCCGCTGCGCGCCTGCGACATCCAGCTTGAGCCAGGCGAGATCGTCACCGAAAAGCCCAAGCTGGGCGACAAGGTACGCTGGATTATCAGTAAGGGGATGGAAGGCGAGAAGGGCAATGAGATCACCCATGTGATCGTCAAGCCGACGGATTACAGCATCGAAACCAACATGCTGATCCTTACCAATCGCCGTACCTATTCCCTCACGCTGAAGTCGCTGAAGGGCGACAGCTACGTGAGCCGTATCGGCTGGTATTACCCCGACGACATCAATAAGTCGTGGGAGGCCGACGCCGAACGTCAACGCCGCGATCAGGAGAAAGTCGTCTCAGACTTTGCCACGGTGTCGCCGGACAAGATCAACTTCGATTACAAGATCAAGGGCAATCGCCAGAAATGGACGCCAGTTCGTGTGTTCGATGACGGCGTGCGGGTCTACATCCAGATGCCCGATGGTTTCGAGAATTGGGAAGCGCCGGTTGTCGTGGTGCTGGATGAGAGTGGCAACACGCAGATGGTCAACTTCCGCAAGAAAGACCACTTTTTCATCGTGGACAAGCTCTTCGATCGCGCCGCGCTGATCCTCAACAGCGAAGGCAAGGAACAGCGCGTCGAAATCGCCCGGTCGGACTCCATCAAGGGATTCGGCTTGGGCTGGAAAGACGTGTACAGCCACTAAGGAGATCGGAACATGACGGACGAAAACAAACAACCTGATCCGGTGGCTTTCGGCGCGAACCCCACAGGTGCTACCCTGCTGGCCAAACCGAGCGGCATTAGTCGGATCAACAAGAATGGCTATTACCTGGTCGGGGCTGCGTTCATGGTCGCCGCTGGCGTGGCCGGTGTTTCCTTCAGCCACATGGGTGATGCGAGCGACCCGAACAACTTGCCGACGAGCAAGGCCAAAACCGCCCCGACGCCCATTGATACCGCCTGGTACACGGACAAGCCGGATACCGTCGCGCCCGCCGACAAGACGGTTCCTGACTTGACCGGGCAGGGAAAAACCCTAGCAGAAGCCGTTACAGCCCAGCCAACCGATGCCGTTAACGCGAAAGGGCAGGGTCAGCCTGGCCAAACGCAGAACCAGCAGATCAGCCAGGAAGAGCAGGAAAGGCAACAACGCCTGCGGATGGCTATGACGGCCCAACTTGATCCACAAAGGGCCGATGGAATGACCGATAATACGGCCCAAACTCCTACGGCTCCGACCGCGTTACCGACTGCCCATGGCAGCCAGAATGCGGCGGTTCCGGTGGGTGTCGATCAAGACCCGAACAAGCAGTTGCGGAAAGAGCAATTCCTGAAGGACCAGAACGCCTTTTCGACGGCGTACAGCAAGGAATTGAAGATGCCGCCACTGGCCGAATTCGAGCTTAAAGCGGGTTCGATAATCCCCGCCGCTCTGATCGGCAAGGTCAACAGCGACACCCCTGGCCAAATGGAGGCGCAGGTAAGAGAGAACGTGTATGACACCAAGACGGGTAAGTACTTGCTTATCCCAGCGGGAACCAAGGTAATAGGCCTCTACGATTCGCAAGTAGCTTACGGTCAAGAACGCCTGGTTGTCGCTTGGAATCGGCTGATTTACCCCGATGGGTCATCATTTAACTTAAAGGGGATGCCGGGCGCAGATATGGGTGGAGAAGGCGGGCTGCATGACGAGGTAGATAACCACTACGTCAAGATTTTCGGCTCTGCTATCTTGATGTCTCTCATCTCGGCTGGTGTCCAATTGTCGCAACCTAACAACGGAAACAACGGCAACGGCAGCTACCAGAATCCGACCGTAGGCGGGACAGTCGCAGGGGCGCTTGGACAGCAGCTTGGCCAGACAGGCCTAGCTATTACGCAGAAGAATCTGCAAATCCAGCCGACCCTGAAACTGCCAGTCGGTCATAAATTCGTGATCAAGGTCACGGCGGACATGGTGTTGCCACCGATGAACTAATGGGACGACGCGGATACGTATTCAGGGTTACAGCCAAAACGCGAGATCGAATGGACACCGCCATCAAACGTGGGAAGCGGTCTGCCTTCGTTCGTGAGGCCATCACCATGTTCCTGGGCAAGCCCAGGCAACCTCTGGTGAACCGGCCTCACCTTCGCACCTTCAAGCCTGAATTGGTTCAGCAATGCGTGGTTTTGCCCCCTGATACGATCGAGGAGATTAGCCGTAAATATCCAGATATTGATGTATCTGTTGTTATTGAAGCGGCAATTAAATCATCGTTAAGGAAGGTAAAGCGGCATGATAACCAAGGCACCAAAGGCGCTGAAGAATCAGATCAAACAGATGGCGACTGATCCAAAATACGGCGGAACTTTACACCAATTATCAGAGGTTATCTTTGGCCGATTTCTCTCGGAAAAGCCCTATAAGAAGGGCTACCAATGGGCGGTCCACGCCAAAGATAATCCCGTATTTAACATCTTGGTATCAGACGCCTTGACCCAGCGCGTCAAACTCGAAGCCGCAAAACAGGAAGTTCCTCTATCGAGCTTCCTATTGACGGCCCTGACCTGGTGGGTTGAGACAAAAGGAAAAAATCATGATTGACCTTCCAGTTTTGGTGCAGGAATGCGCTATGGCCGTTGGTCCCGTCACCATGCAAGCGATTGTGCGGCATGAGTCACGCGGTAATCCATTTGCCATTGGCGTGAACGGCGGCACAGTGTTGAAACAGCAGCCGAAGAATTACGCGGAGGCCGTAGCCACTGCCAAAGCCCTGATTCAAAAAGGCCAGAACATCGACATGGGCTTGGGCCAGATCAACAGCAGCAACCTTGCACCGCTGAAACTCACGGTGGAGCAGGTATTTGAACCGTGCGCGAATCTGCGTGCTGCGGAAACCGTGCTGAAGTGGGGCTACCAGCAGGCGGTGACAAAGTACGGCCCTGACCAGCGCGCCTTGCTGTCGGCTTTATCGGCCTACAACACCGGATCGTTGGCGCGAGGCTTTCAGAATGGCTACGTAATGAAGGTTGTGCAGGCATCGACCGTCACCGAAACAATCCAGGTTCCCGACATCGACCCGATAGAGGCGAAGAAGGCAGCGGCAAGCATTGTACCGGCCACGGTTGTGGTCCCTCGAACCGGCAACGGCCAGCGTCGTGCCGCGAACCAGCGAAGCCAGGCAATCGATCCGTATCACGCACCACTCGACGCGACCGGCTGGGATGAACCGCAACCAGAAAAAGATGGGGTCTAAAATGACGCTCGACTTAAAAGACAAAACCGAATCCGAAATACTCGAACTTCGCGGCCAGCTCGACGCGGAACTGAAGCGGCGGCAGAACGAGAAAAAGGCGAAGGCGCGGCGCGAGATTATGGCGATCGCCAAGGAAGCGGGCATGCCCATCACTGAGATCGTGAACGTGGCCGCACCGAAGTACCGCAACCCGGCTAACCATGCCGAGGGCTGGACAGGCAAGGGGCGCAAACCGGGTTTGGTAGAAGCTGCGCTGGCATCCGGCAAGACACTCGATGACCTGAAGGCCTGACCGCGTTGTTAGCCCGGACGACAAAAGGCCCCGCAATTGGCGGGGCCTTTTGCTTGAATCGCGGTGAGAAAGCAGACCGGTTGGCGGGCCGCTTTGCTTATACGTTGACGGCGCGCACGATCGGGACCGAAAACGCCCTAGACCATGCATGTAGAGCCTGGTCCTGAATGACTGGAATATTTGTGGTCCTGGCCCACCACAGATTACTGGCTGCCACCATCACGTCAGGGCGGCGGGCGAGACTGGCCAGCACCGGGAAGGTCAGAAGCTGTTCGTAGCAGATCAGGTAAGCGACCTTCCGCCCCGCCACCAGGCCCACTCCCGAGCCGAACAGCGATGCTTCCGTGCCGTCACTCGCCCACGGCTTCCACATGCTCACCGGCACCGGCACCCGCTGGATAAGCGCCTGGTGCTCGCCTACGCCGAGCACCATCAGCGCGTTGCGGGATTGCTGGCCTCGCCCCGGCAGTTCGCCGCCGACCAGCATCACCGCACCCTTGCGCTTCAGATCCATCGAGACGCCGGACAAACGATCTTCTGTCATCGGTATGACGCGGCCCAAGACCGTTTCCGGCAGCACGATGACTTGTCCTGGCTGGGCCGACATGGCAAACGATTCGACATCGAGCAGTCGATTGAATGCGGCCAGAAAATCCTGGTTGTCGCTTCCCAACCGGCCAAAGTGTGTGTCGCGGCCAATCCAGCCCGCAGGGGCGGCGACGGACGGCGCGACCACATTTGCCCCTGCCGCCACCATCAGCAGGCCTGCCACGGCCTTCCTATGGCGTCCGATTGACGCCCATAGCAGGGCGGCAAGCAGCGCGATGGCAGCGAAGCCCAAGCCTGGGAAAAACCAGCCGCTGGCCGTCAGCGGGTTAGTCCAGCCGATGATGCCCAACGGCGGCACGGCTGTTACCACCAGGCACACCACGCCAAGCCATGCCTTCCGGGCGCGATCCACCGACCACAGCAACCACCACGGCAGCGCGTTGGCCAGTGCGGCAGCAAGCCATAACCCATAGCCGTACCAAGCTGGGGCCTGGTAGAAAAAGACACCGGACCCACCCGGCAATCCCCGGCTGGCCGCCAGGTAGTAGAGCAGGGCGGCCAGCCCAGCGCTACGCCGATCCGGCGCAGCGGCCCACAGAACCGGCATGAGACTCGCCGCTATCACCAGCCACGGCAGCCCATCATGTCCCCAGGCGAGGCCGCACAGGGCGGCCAGCAAAGCGGCGATCGCGGCTTTCATTTCTCGGACTTCTCGGCAGGCTGGGTCTCGAAGTTCGGCTGGCCACCCTTATCCTTGAACGACTTATCGCACCCAGGATATCCAGTGCAGCCCCAGAAGTTTGAGCTTGCCCGCAAAAAATGGATCCCTTGCTGAGTGTGTAAAACTCACGCAAGGAGGAAGGGAAGATGGGTAATCCGAGAGCTCGATATACGCAGGAATTCATGCTGGAAGCCGTGCGCATGG
>JAYFRX010000021.1:0-15682 GCA_040946945.1 Burkholderia sp.
CAGCCTGGCGACGACGAACCTGATCGAGAATCCAAACGGCGCGGTGCGCCGCGTCAGCGGCCGGGTCGACCGCTATCGCGATGTCGACATGGCGATGCGATGGGCGGCCACTGGCTTCCTGGAAGCTAAGAAGCGATTCCGTAAGCTCGGCGGTGCCGACGTGACCTCTGGATGCTCGCCGTTGCCTTGCATCGTCCGACCGATAAACGCGTTGACCATGACTTGAAGTCCGCCTAACCTACGAAACCCTGCCGCTCCAACCTTCAACTACGAATGGGACGCCGCCATCCAGACTTGACAAGGGCTAGATGTCCATATACATAATTGTACTCAATAGGATCAGATAGTTGTTGTCTAGCCTTCCTGCGTCACTTGAAAAACTCACTGGCGAGGCCTATGCCACTGTTCGCCCCCCCTATCAAGGCGCAGTGGGCTGACGGCATTCACACCGGCGTGCGCAGTGGATTCGGACGGCCAGCGCCTGCTGGCGATCATCGGCGTGACGCCGGAAGGCGAGAAAGAGCGCGTGGCGATTGGCGACGGCTACCGGGAATCGAAGGAGTCCGTAGTGCGAGCGGCTGCTGGATCTGAAAAAGCGCAGCCTGCCAGCTGGCCCGTTGCTCGGGTGCGGCGGCAGTGCAATGGACTTTGGGTCGGCGATGGGGGAAGGGTTCCCGCAGACGAGGCATCAGCGCTGCTAGTTTCACAAGATGGGTAACGGGCTCAACGCGCTGCCGCAGTCCCAGCAAGGGCGCGCGAAGAAGGCGCTGCAAAACATTTGGATGGCGGCCACACGCGCCGACGCGCTGGTCAGGTTCAATGATTTCGTCGAGAGCTACTCGGCAACGTACCCGAAAGCGGCCGAAAAATTGATCGAAGCTCGCGACGAACGGCTGACGTTCTACGACTTTCCGGCCGAGCACTGGCAGCATCTGCGCACGACCAACCCGATTGAGTCGACGTTCGCGAGTGGCGCAGGGTCGGGACACCGGAGAAGCTTGCAGAGAAGCTCGGTGGAATTGCGTTTAAAAACGGTGTCCCGGTGACCGATAGCACACCGGCTCAGCAACCGCTGAGCCGCCTGATCATGCCAACGCCCTTGACACCAGATTTGACTTTCACTCCCTACGGTTTACCCGGGAGCCCAGCATCGCCCCGTTCGCTTTTTAGTAAAATAAATGAGGTCTTCGCGGAATCGTGTGGGTAAACTTGGTCATGAAAACGCCTGATAGCGAATGTGGGAGGGGGTTTGCGAGATTCGGATGTTGCGAAAAAGCTGGCATGATTTCGTGGTGGCTACTTCACGCAAACGAAAGCGTCTGTCCGACGGACGCCCCCCGTGTCAAAATAGCTGTCGCCCGAATAGGATATAGCAATCCGAGTGCGCACTGAGGACGAGAAGTGGCAAAGTATGGACCGGCATTCAAGGACAAGGTGGTTGCAAGGTTGCTGCCGCCGGAGCGCGCGTCGGTTGAAGATGCCGCGCAGGAAACACGCGTGAACGTGGGCGCGCTGGAGCGCTGGCGCAGTGAGTCGCTGTGCAATCCCGCCCGTGGGCGGGATTGCACAGCTGCATCGCGACTGGACGCCCCGCTCACGACTGCCGCGCTGGACGAGACATCGCGCAGCGCATGGTGCCGCGAGAACGGCTTGTATCCGCAGGAGCTTGCTGCCTGGCGGGACGCGGCCACCCAGGCGTTGGCCGACCCGCAGGACGTGCGTGCCACGCCTGAGCAAACGAAGGCGGATCGCCGCCGGATCAAAGAACTCGAGCGCGAAGTTCGGCGCAAGGACCGTGCGCTGGCCGAGATGACCGCCTTGTTGGTGCTGTCAAAAAACTCGAGGCGGTCTTCCACAAGGGAGAGGACGAATGATCGGTCTCGAGGAGCGCCAGATGACTGCCCGAAACATCGACGCGGCTCATCAGGCCGGTGTACGGTTGCGCCTGGCTTGCGAGACTGCCGGCATTGACGTGTGCGCACCCCTGCAACGCTGGAAGGCCCAGGATGGGCTGAAAACCGGCGACCGTCGGCCGCCAGGCGGTTCATACCAAGCCAGCGCATGCGCTGACCGAACCGGAGCGTCAGGCTGTGCTCGCAGTCGCCAACGGAGCGCGCTTCGCAGACATGTCGCCTGCGCGGATCGTGCCGGCGCTGGTCGACGAAGGCGTCTATCTGGCGAGCGCATCAACCTTCTGTCGGTTACTGCGGGCGCAAGGTCAGAACGCTCATCGCGGTCGGGCCAAAGCGCCCCAAGCCAGCCGCGAGCCGAGCACGCACATCGCGAGCGCAGTCCGCCAAGTCTGGTGCTGGGATATGACGTATTTGCCTGCCACCGTGGTCGGCATGCGGTTTTACCTGTACGCGTTCGTCCAATTCCTGTTCCGCACGGCCAAGTACCGTCCCGAGTTCCCGGCGCACGGCTTTGCAGATCTGGACGCCGCTAGGCAATGGGCGATGCGCTTCGTGTATTGGTACAACAACGAGCATCGGCACAGCGGCATTCGTTACGTCACACCGGCGCAACGGCACGCCGGTGAAGACATATCGCGATCCTCGCCGCTCGGCACGAGCTCTACCAGGCCGCTTGTGAGCGGCATCCGGCGCGCTGGTCGGGCCAGATGCGCGACTGGACGCCTACCGATTCCGGCGCGCTCAAGCCCGAGCGCGATGCCATCGTCAACGAGGTCGCAATCAGGGTTCATAAACAGGCTCACTTTGCATGACAGAGGCGACAACTACCTTGACGCGCGCCGTTGCAAACCTGAGAACAAGGTGCTGCTCGACTTCGTTGAAGGACCCAACAACAAGATCCGCGTTATCCAGCGTCGAGCGTATGGACTGCGTGATGAAAAGTATCTACGTCTACGCCTGAAGATCCTCACGTGCATGCTGCCCAAGATCTGAAAAATAGCTTATTTTTACCCACACGATTCCGCGGAGACTCAAAATTGCAACGAAAGCGATCGTTTTGTCGTCCGAAATGCCGGCTCGGCCGTATAAGAAAACAGGGGAAAACGTGTCCATTCGTTGCAGCAAGAGAGGGCGCGTGTGCAACGTTGCGAAGATTGTGAGGAACATTGTATGGCAGTCGTACATGCCTCGTCCGAGCGGGGTTTTCTGAGTGTCGAACCACAACATTCCGACTGAAGTTTGTTCGTCAAAAAAAGCAATTGGGTTTACGATAAAATTGAACACGATCCTGCTTCGGCAGGATCTCACGAAGGCCTGATCGTCTTCAGACACAGGCGAGAAGGTAGCATGGACATTTACAGCCGCTTCGCGAATCGCTTCGAGAAAACCCGGGAGGAGGAATTCTCGCTCGAAGAGTATCTCGCGCTCTGCAAGAACGATCCATCGGCGTACGCCACCTCGGGCGAACGCATGTTGGCAGCCATCGGGGAACCGGAGCAGATCGATACGCGAAACGACCCGCATCTGTCGCGGATCTTCGCGAACAAGGTCATCAAGGTCTATCCCGCGTTCCGCGAGTTCTACGGGATGGAGGAGGTGATCGAGCATGTGGTGGCGTACTTCCGCCACTCCGCGCAAGGTCTCGAGGAGAAGAAGCAGATCCTCTACCTGCTCGGGCCAGTGGGTGGCGGCAAGTCGTCGATCGCCGAGCGTCTAAAGCAACTGATGGAACGCGTGCAGTTCTATTCGCTCAAGGGTTCGCCCGTAAACGAATCGCCACTCGGCCTGTTCGACTACGACGAGGACGGCCCGATCCTGAAAGAGAAATACGGCATTCCACGTCGTTATCTGAAGAGCATCCTGAGCCCCTGGGCCGTCAAGCGCCTGCACGAATACAATGGCGATATCCGACAGTTCCGCGTGGTGCGTCGTTATCCCTCCATCCTTCGCCAGATCGGCATCGCCAAGACCGAGCCCGGCGACGAGAACAACCAGGACATCTCGTCCCTGGTCGGCAAGGTCGATATCCGCAAGCTCGAACGGTTCGCGCAGGACGATGCCGATGCCTACAGCTACTCGGGCGGCCTCTGCCTTGCCAACCAGGGCCTACTCGAATTCGTCGAAATGTTCAAGGTGCCGATCAAGGTCCTGCATCCGCTGCTAAGCGCGACTCAGGAAGGCAACTTCAAGGGTACCGAGGGTTTCGGCGCGATTCCGTTCGACGGCGTCATCCTCGCGCACTCGAACGAGTCGGAGTGGAAGGCCTTCCGCAACAACAAGAACAACGAAGCCCTGCTGGACCGGATCTGCGTCGTCAAGGTGCCGTACTGCCTGCGTGTGTCGGAAGAGATCAAGATCTACGAGAAGCTGATCCGCAATTCCTCGCTGGCCGAAGCTGTCTGCGCGCCCGGCACGCTGAAGATGATGGCGCAGTTCTCGACGCTCACGCGGCTGCACGAGCCGGAGAACTCCAGCCTGTTCTCGAAGATGCAGGTGTATGACGGCGAGAATCTCAAGGACACCGATCCAAAGGCGAAGTCCTACCAGGAGTATCGCGACTACGGCGGCGTCGACGAAGGCATGAACGGCGTGTCCACGCGCTTCGCCTTCAAGATCCTCTCGCGCGTGTTCAACTTCGACACCTCGGAGGTGGCCGCGAACCCAGTTCACCTGATGTACGTGCTCGAACAGCAGATCGAGCGCGAACAGTTTCCGCCGGAAACCGAGCAGAAGTACCTGTCCTTCGTGAAAGACCTGCTGGCCTCGCGTTATGCGGAGTTCATCGGCAAGGAGATCCAGACGGCCTACCTCGAGTCGTATTCCGAGTATGGCCAGAACATCTTCGATCGCTATGTGACTTACGCCGACTTCTGGATCCAGGACCAGGAGTTCCGCGATCACGACACCGGTGAGAGCTTCGACCGCGCGGCCTTGAACGCCGAGCTCGAGAAAATCGAGAAGCCGGCCGGCATCAACAATCCGAAGGACTACCGCAACGAGATCGTGAACTTCGTGTTGCGGGCGCGCGTGGCCAACGGCGGCAAGAACCCGGCCTGGGTCAGCTACGAGAAGCTGCGCGTGGTGATCGAAAAGAAGATGTTCTCGAACACCGAGGAACTGCTGCCGGTGGTTTCCTTCAATGCGAAGGGTTCGGCGGAGGAGCAGCGCAAGCACGAGGACTTCGTGAACCGGATGGTCGCCAAGGGCTACACGTCGAAGCAGGTACGGCTCCTGTGCGACTGGTATCTGCGCGTGCGCAAGTCCTCATGACACGCACGATGCATCGCCCGCGTGCTGGCGCCGCGCGGGCACCCTGAGCGACGCGCCGCACGGCGGATCGTGCGGCGGCGTATCGACTTTCGAGCGGGAGACCGGGAGTGCTTCATCAAATCATCGACCGCAGGCTTGCCGGCAAGAACAAGAGCATTGCAAACCGCGAACGCTTTCTGCGTCGGTTCAAGAACTACATTCGCCGCGCGGTGTCCGACGCCGTGCGCGACCGTAGCATCAAGGACATCCAAAGCACGCAGAGCATCACGATTCCGCGCAAGGACATCGCGGAGCCGACTTTCCGCCATACCTCGGGCGGTCGGCACGAATACGTGCATCCGGGCAACGCCGACTATATCCGCGGCGACAAGATCCCGCGCACGCCCGAGGGTAGGGGCGGTGGCAACCAGGCCAGCAACGAGGTCGAAGGGCAGGACGACTTCGTGTTCGAGTTGAGCCGCGAGGAGTTCATGCAGTACTTCTTCGACGATCTCGAGCTGCCACGCCTGGTCAAGACACACCTGCTGACGGTGCCGAGCTCGAAGAGCGTGCGGGCCGGCTGGGCCGCGGAAGGCACGCCGAACAACATCGACGTGGTGCGCTCGCTGCGCAGCGCGCTGGGTCGCCGCATCGCGTTCGGCTCGCCGCTCGTCAACGAGCTGCGCGTGCTGGAGGTTCAGCTCGAGGAACTGAAGGCCGATACCGCCGATCGCCGCGTCGAGCTCGCCGAGCTCGACGCGCAGATCCATCATCTGCGCGGGCGGATCTGGCGCATCCCCTTCATCGACCCGTTCGACCTGTGCTACGTGAATCGCGCGAAGCAGCCGCAGCCGTCGAGCCAGGTCGTGATGTTTTGCCTGATGGACGTGTCGGGCTCGATGGACGAGCAGCGCAAGGATCTCGCCAAGCGCTTCTTCATCCTGCTCTACCTGTTCCTGAAGCGGAACTACGAGCGCATCGAGGTGGTGTATATCCGCCACCGCACGCGCGCCGAGGAAGTCGACGAGGACACCTTCTTCCATTCGATGGAAAGCGGCGGCACGGTGGTGTCGAGTGGGCTGGAGCTGATGCGCAAGGTGATAGACGAGCGCTATTCGCCCAACAAGTGGAACATCTACGGCGCGCAGGCCTCGGACGGCGACAACTGGACAGACGATTCGCCGAAGTGCCGCAAGATCCTCGCGGAAGACATCCTGACCAAGACCCAGTACTTCGCCTATATCCAGGTCACGCCCGAGGAGCAGAACCTCTGGCTCGAATATGCCCAGCTCGCGCTGTCGCAGCTGCATATGGCGATGAAGAAGGTCGAGTCGGCCGCGGACATCTACCCGGTGTTCCGCGAACTGTTCGAAAAGCATATGGAAAAGTAACACCGTATGACGACACGCCATTTGCACAACGAAGCGCGCGGCTACCAGGCGCGCCACACTGGCGACGATGCGCCAAAACGCCGGCCCGAGGAATCGGATGCGGCGGCCGAGGCATCGTCGCCGGTCCCGGGCCCGAATTCGGACAAAAGGAAGGGCGCATGAACGTCGCCGAACGCAAGCCGCTGCCGTGCCCCTCGGACTGGACCTTCGCGCTGATCGAGGAGTACGACACGCACATCGCGCAGGTCGCCGAGCAATACGAGCTCGACGTCTATCCGATCCAGCTCGAGCTGATCAGCGCCGAGCAGATGATGGACGCCTATGCGTCCATCGGGATGCCCGTCCACTATCGCCACTGGTCGTTCGGCAAGCATTTCCTGTCGACCGAGAAGAGCTACCGGCGAGGCCAGATGGGCCTAGCCTACGAGATCGTGATCAACTCCAATCCCTGCATCGCGTATCTGATGGAAGAGAATACGCTGACCATGCAGGCGCTGGTGATCGCGCACGCCGTCTATGGCCACAACTCCTTCTTCAAGGGCAACTACCTGTTCCGGCTGTGGACTGATGCGCACGCCATCATCGACTATCTGGTCTACGCGAAGAACTACTTGGCCGAGTGCGAAGAGCGCTACGGGCTCGATCGCGTCGAGGAACTGCTCGACTCCTGCCATGCGCTGATGAACTACGGCGTCGATCGCTACAAGCGGCCGCAGAAGCCCTCGCTGTCCAAGGAAGAGGCGCTGCGGCGCGAGCGCGAGGCATACCTGCAGTCGCAGATCAACGAGTTGTGGCGCACCTTGCCGGGCCACAAGCCCGATCTGGCTGACGAGAAGGTGGAGGGTCGCTACCCGCCCGAGCCGCAGGAGAACCTGCTCTATTTCGCCGAGAAGAACGCACCGCTGCTGGAGCCCTGGGAGCGCGAGGTGATCCGCGTCGTGCGCAAAATAGGCCAGTATTTCTATCCGCAGCGGCAGACCAAGGTGATGAACGAGGGCTGGGCCACCTTCTGGCACTACACCCTGCTCAATACGCTGTACCAGCAGGGCAAGCTGGCGGACGGCTTCATGATGGAGTTCCTCCATTCGCACAGCAACGTGACTTACCAGCCGCCCGTCACCAAGCCTTACTACAGCGGCATCAACCCATATGCGCTCGGCTTCTCGATGATGAGCGACATCCGGCGCATCTGCGAAAATCCCACCGACGAGGACCGCAAGTGGTTCCCCGGGCTGGCTGGTAGGCCCTGGCTGCCAGCGCTGCACTACGCGATGCGCAACTTCAAGGACGAGAGCTTCATCGCGCAGTACCTGTCGCCGAACCTGATCCGCGAGATGCGCCTGTTCTCGGTGCTCGACGACGACATGCGCGACTCGCTCGAAGTGTCGGCAATCCATGACGACAGCGGCTACCAATACGTGCGCCAGGCGCTGTCGCGGCAGTACGACATCCACCATCGCGAGCCGAACATCCAGGTCTGGGCCGTCAACACGCGCGGCGACCGCAGCCTCACGCTGCGCCACTTCATGACCAACAACCGGCACCTGTCGAACGACAGCGACGAGGTGCTCAAGCATATGGCGCGGCTTTGGCAGTTCGACGTGTTCCTGGAAAGCGTAGACGAGGCTGGCACGGTGCGCAAGCGCTACGAGTGCCGTAAGTGATCCGTGAACCCATCCCTTGCGCCGCGACGGCCGGTCAGCTAACGATCAGGTCTTCGTGTATCGGATCCGGTTGTTTAGACACGATTTTACGATCAGGCGGCAAGTGGCAAGAGCGGCACCTGACGGGTTTCGAGGGGTGTCTTGAAGCCCGGTTTTCCGAGACGCCATTCGCGATGGTATCGGCCCTTGAACGCGACGGCGGCAGCACGAACTTCTTCAACGTTGTTGAACAGCCGTCCGTGGATGGCTTGCTCCTTCATGGTCCGATTGAAACGCTCGGCGACGCCGTTGGTCTGCGCGCTCAGCGACGAAGGCGTAGCTCGGCGTAATCCCCCAGAACTTGAGCTGGGCGCGGAAATCTTCCGACCTGTACTGCGAGCCGTGATCCATTCGCAGGGACAGTCCGCGGCCGGCATCAGCTTCGACCGATCCGAACTGCTCGCGCACCCCTTGGCTGATTGGCTCCAGTGCGGCAAAGCGGTCGCCCACTTTGGTGACGTGGATGCCAACACACGCCGCGTCGCAATGATCAACCGCAGCGAAGATCCAGACCAGGCCCTCATCGACGGTTTGAACCTTCGCGCCATCGGCGCCCCACCTCTCATTAGGCCGATTAGTCGTCATTCGACCATCGTGAGCATTAAGCGGTTTCTGCGGTTGCCGATGGGGCGAAAGCAGGCCGTGTTCGCGCATCAGCGGCGAGACACGGGCTCGGGACACGCGGATGTCGTCCTGAATGCGCAAGCGTGCCCAGACCTTGCGCGCCCTTTCGCCGACGAACGACGTACGAGCCAGATCGGCACGGATCGCCTCTAGCAGCTGGCGGTCCGACGCCTTGGGCTTCAGACCGCGTCGCATGGGAGCAAGCTGGGCGACGTTGCTCAGCGCCCTGGCACGCTCGGCATAGATCGTCGCGCGCGGAAAATCGAGCGCCTGGCACACCACCGCTGCAATCCGAAGGGTTTTGGCCTATCGTCGAGATTGCGCGGCTCATGTCGACGACTTCCGTACGATCAAAGGGCGGCGCTCCTGCCGCTCGCGCTCCATGCTCAGCATTTCGAGACCCCCATGGTCAGTTCCCCCACGCGAGGCACGGCGTCCTTGACGCTTGACTTCCAGCGGATCGATCTGGCGTAACTTCAGTCCGGCTTCAAGACCGCAAGACTGGCCAGGCCAAGCTCACGCCACGCCACTGCTTGAGTTCGGCAATCGTTACGCCCGCGAGAAACGGCGTCAACGGATTCGCCGCGCAACAAACGCAAGACGACAGCATGCGTCGGCTCCGGTTTTTCTAGACACAGACTTGGGGTAAAACGCATCCAAACTGGATGTCTGGGATGTTGAAGAAGGTAGACGCCGCCAGCGCCGCCGAATTCAAGCGCTGGTCCGTCTGGCGCAAACGCGCTGTCGTCCTGCGCTTGCTGCGCGGCGAATCGATTGACGCGGTGTCTCGCGAAGTTGGCGTCTCGATCGCCGAGCTCGAACAATGGCGCGAACTCGCCCTGGCAGGCATCGAAGCCGGTCTGAAGTCGCGCCAGACTGATCCGTTGGAAGTCAAGCTCAAGGAAGCCGTGCATCGCGTCGGCGAACTGACCATGGAGGTCGAAATGCTGCGCATGGAGCGCGAGCGGCAGGAGCGCCGCCCTTTGAGCGCCAGGAGCTCGTCGACATGAGCCACACGATCTCCGCGACAGGCAAACCCTTCGGATTGCAACGGGTATGCCAGGCGCTCGACTTGCCGCGCTCCACGATCTATGCCGAGCGCGCCAGGGCGCTCAACAAGGTCACCCCACTTGCCCCTGTCCGACGTGGCCCGCAGCCCAAGGCGCCCGATCACGAGCGGCTCGCAGCTGTTCGCGCCGATCTGACTCGCACGCCGTTCGTCGGCGAAGGGGCGCGCAAAGTCTGGACACGCTTGCGCATTCAGGACGACATCCGCATGTCCCGCGCCCGTGTTTCGCGGCTGATGCGCGAACACGGCCTGCTTTCGCCCCATCGGCAACCGCAGAAACCGCCCGATGCTCACGATGGTCGAATGACGACTGATCGGCCTAACGAGATGTGGGGTGCCGATGGCGCCAAGGTTCAAACCGTTGATGAGGGCCTGGTCTGGATCTTCGCTGCGGTTGATCATTGCGACGCGGCGTGTGTTGGCATCCACGTCACCAAGGTGGGCCGACCGCTTTGCCGCACTGGAGCCAATCAGCCAAGGGGTGCGCGAGCAGTTTAGATCGGTCAAAGCTGATGCCGGCCGCGGACTGTCCCTGCGAACGGATCACGGCTAGCATTACACGCCGGACGACTGCCGCGCTCAGCGCAAGTTCTGGGAGATTACGCCGAGCTACGCCTTTGTTGCCGAGCCGCAGACCCACGGGGCCTCGCCGAGCGTTTCAATCGGACCATGAAGGAGCAGGCTATCCACGGGCGTCTGTTCAACAACGTTGAAGAAGTTCATGCAGCGGCCATCGCGCTCAAGGATCGATACAATCGCGAATGGCGTCTCGAAAAACTGGGTTTCAAGCCCCCCCTCGAAGCCCGTCAGGCACCGCTCTTGCCACTTGCCGGCTGATCGAAAAATTATGTCTAAACAACCCAATCCGGTACACCAAAATCCCAGCACGCTCAGCAATCTGGCACGCCGCAACGCGTGCTGATGTCCTTGTCGCTTTCGATCAGTTGGTCGCGACGGATTCGGCGAAATATCTGAAAGCTGTCAGAAGCTCACGAAGAACCGTGACGAACTGCTGGCGTTCTACGACTTTCCTGCAGAACACTGGCAGCGCGTCAAAACAGCCAACCCGATCCAGTCGACGTTCGCAACGGTGGGTCATCGCACTATGCGCACTCGCAACTGCCTGTCGCGCGCGACGTTCCTCGGCATGTGGCGTTCAAGCGCATCGAGTCCACCGAGAAATCGTGGCGCCTCATCGCGGCGTCGACAAGCTCGAACAGCTTCTGAAGGGCATTCCCTTCAAGGACGGAACCCCGGTGATCGATAGCGGACCGGCTCAGCAACCGCGCTGGCCGCCTGATCATGCCGCCGATCGCTCGTACACCAGATTTGACAATAGCCCCCTGGCGACAGCCCATTCAGCTCCGCCGCAGTGACATCCGCATGCCCCGACATCACCGCATCGAACTTGCTCGTATACGGATGAAAGCTCGGATCCTCGATCTGGAACGCCTCCAGCGCCAGCCCGACATCCTGGAACGCCTGCTGCGGCTGCGAGAAAATCTGCACCCATACACCGCGCGAAAACGCTCGGCATTCGCGCCGCGCCGCAGCGCCTCCACTACCGCCGCCGGATCACGGTTCGCCATTTCGTTCGGATTCAGCAAGGGCATGCCCGCCTGGGCGTGCAGAGACGCCGGCCGCGCCGTCGCGCATGAAGCCGCCGGTCGGCCCTTCGTCCTCTGTTTCTTCCGACGCCGACGTATAGAAGTGGCGGCTGAATATCGGCGTGAACGTCAGGTAGCGCAGCGAGAGCACCGAGCGCCTGCTCGGGTGCTTCAGGTTGGGACCGCCCAGTTGGACCGCCCAGTTGTACCGCCAGCCCGTTCGGCGGGCCGTAGGCATGCTCGGGGCTATGGCAGCTCGCGCAGGACATCCGCCCGGAAGCGGACAGCGAGGAATCGAAGAACAGTTGCTTGCCGAGCTCGGCAGCCGGGCTCAGATGCTCGGGCACCGCCGGGTAGCGCACCCAGACATGAAACTTGAATGGCGGGGGCGCGGGAGGGCGGCCCTTGGCGGGGCGGCCCCGCTTTCGACGCCCCCGCGCCGCCGCCCTGCCCCGCATTGGCCACCTCCTGCGGGAATTGTACGGCATCGGCGCTGCGCATCGCGATCGGGCCGAGCAGCCCGATCGCGGCGGCAGCCACTACTACGCCTTCCGCTGCATGGCGGGCCCTCGCGGCCCGCTTCAACGCTTTTCCCATCAGAAACTGAACATCGACATCAGATCGCCGATCGAGGTGGTGTTGACGGGCAGGTAGAGGCTTTGCGCGGTACCGACCGGGTTCGGCAGACGGTCACGGCTACGCGTGGAGAGCGGTTGCAGGCGCCAGTTGCGCTCGATGAACTTCAGCACCGAACCGTGATCGGCATAGGTGTGATCGACTGCGCCCTTGCGAGCGTAAGGCGACACCACCAGCATCGGGATCCGCGGGCCATCGCCGAAGAAGTCGAGGCTCTGGATCGCGCCGGAATCGAAGTGGCCGCCGCCCTCGTCGGTGGTGATCACAATCGCGGTATGCGCCCACAGCGCCGGGTTCGCCTGCACGTTGCCGACCAGCCTCTGCAGGAAGAGCTCGTAGGTGGCCGGTGCTGAGTAGCCGGGATGGCCGCTGTCCAGGTTTTTCGGCACCACGAACGACACTGCGGGCAGCGTGCCGTTCTTCACGTCGTCGTCGAAGGTGGTCAGGCCGACCAGGTTCGCGCGCAGCGAGGCGGTGTTCATCACCTTCTGCGACCCCACCAGGGGGTCGCCGATAACGTTGTACTGCTTGCGCGCCACACCCTTAGCCATCGAGTACAGCAGGAAATGACTGAGCGCTTTCATCTCGACCTGCAGGTCGCGGAACTCGCGCGCGCCCGTATACCACTTCCACGACACGTTCTTCGCGGCCAGCGCCTCGGCGATAGTCGGCACCGTCTGCGGCGGATAGTTGAAGTTCTGGGCGCCGATCGCCTGAACCTTGCCGTCCAGGTCGTAGCCGGGGTTGTAGTTATTGACCAGGTAGTACTTGCCCGGATCGCAATTGGCGGCCACGTGCTTCGCGGCGAGGAAGTCGATGATCGTCTGAACGCCCGGCTGGTTCGCGTCGGAGCAATTCACGTAGGAGCCGCCTTCATAACCGTCCTTCGTATAGAAGTTCGGCGAGCCCGAGCCCGGGCTCGGGCTCGGGTTCGGGTTTTCGATTTGGTTCTCGGGCGGCGTGGCCACGGTGCCGGCTTCGTTGAAGAACGGCAAATCGCCGGTCGCGATCGAGAAGAAGTTTGCGCCCGTGCCGCCCATGACGGACTGGTGGTAGTTGTCGCTGATCGCGTAGTTTTGCGCGAGCGACCGCAAGTACGGCACGTCGCCAGTGAACATGTTCATGAAGCCCATCAGCTCTCCGCCCTGCGCCGGGTTATCCGGCTGGACGCCCCTGGTGTCGCCGCCCTGGCCCGCCGTCGCAGCCACCCAGGTGAACATGTCGTGCTTGCTGTTGTCGCCACCCGTCTGCTGCCACATCTGGAAGAAGCGGTGCACCGGGTCGCCCGTCATATTGAACAGTATCATGCCGTACTGCTTGGCCTTCGTGATCTCCTCCGCGTAGGGCACGTACTTGGTGATCTGGAACGGGCCGCTCGGCAGGTTCGCCGGGAAGCGCTCGTCCGGCGTGCCAGTGCCGGCGGAGAATGTGCTCAGGCTGATTATGCCGATCTGCTCCGGCTGCGGCAGCGCCACGTAAGCGCTCGAGCGCGTGGGCTGCAGCGTGTAGACCGCCGGTACGGCGCCCTGGTTCTGCTGCGCGAGCGCGACGAAGTTCGGGCCGGGCGAACCGTCCGGGTTGATGATGCCTTGCGATAGCAGGTTCTTCACGGTCTGGCCGCTCGGCGCGACGTAGCCGCCGAACAGGCCGTCGAAGGTCTGGTTCTCGCCCACCACAACGATCACGTGCTGGATCGGCGTGGTAGTAGGGCCTTTGCTGAGCGCCAGGGCGGAAGCCACGGCTGCCGCCGGCACCGGGCCAGAGGCCGGGCCCGTGGCCGGGATTGCGACGGTGGCGCGGCTCGCGTCGACACCCACCGCGATGCTGCCGGTGTGCACGTTGAAACGTGCGATGTTGAACAGGTTGTCCAGCGGATTGCTGGGGTTCGCCACGTAGGTGCCGTCGCTGATCGGGTTGCTCGCCGCGTTCGCCGACACGCCGAAGGCGGTTAACAACGGTTGCAACGCGCTGGTCACGTCCGCGCCGGCCTGGGCGATGCTGGCCTGCGTGATCTTGGCGGCGCCGATCTGCGCGGCGCTGGGCGCGCCGCTCGGCACCAGGCCGAGCACGCGCTGCGTCTGCAACGAGGTAAGCGGATTCAGGTTTGCCACCGCGGCGACCGGGCTGCCCGTGCCGTTCGCGGCCGGATCGATCACGGCCGACAGCGTAGCCGGGCTGCCGTCCACGTCGTTAAACGGCGCCGTCAGCACGAAGGGCGGCGTGCCAGTGACGGCGGCGGTAAACTTGCCTTGCGCATCGGTCACACTGCCGTTGGTGTATTTGCCGGTGCTGTCGGTAACGGTGACGGACACGCCCACGACAGGCGCGCCGGCGGCGACTACGCCAGACAGGTTCAGGGTGGCGGCGGTGGAAGCCGGCGAGGAGTTCGTGCCGTCGGAACTGCCGCAAGCGGCCAGGAACAGCAGCGTCGCTGCGCAAGCAAGCGTGGAGATGCGTGGACTCATGGGGTCTCGTCGTTTAGGTCGCCAACCGCACCGTGTTGCGGTATCTATTGCTCGCGGGTAGCTTTGGGGGATGCGTCTATGCGTGTATGCGTCCGCTGCCTGGATGATGGGGGAGATGCGTGACAGATTTGTGTAGCGAGGATGGGCAGGGTGGCGGCTGAAAGAGAGCGACCAATATGATTGCATGTTGTTTGTGTGTTTTTTGTATTTTTTCTGTATGTTTGTTGTATGTAATCGTTGTCGTGTTCGGCCATCCGATACCTAACTTGATTGCTTTGAGGGGCGTCGTTCCATCAGTCCGGCCGCGACGTACTGACATTTTACGCGCAACAACGTCCGCGCGCGGCTCTGGGGTCTGTTATCAGTTCGATTTCCAGCGTAGATTCTCGACTTTTGCCGATAAAATCGGCAAAGATACACCAGCAAGCCATCGAGTTTAGGGCTGCCGCATGAAGGAAGGCCCTTGTCAGGCAAGGCGGTGAATGGACTCACGCCCATCGATGTCCCACGCGGCGAGGTTACGGATGTTTTTCATTTCAGCCCCATCAAATGCTTCTGGGCGTCGCTCTCGACGCCAATCGCGGTGAGGAGGTGGCGCCCATCGACGATGATACCGTCCAGGTAGATGGCTAGGATGTCGTGATCCTCGAAGCGACGCTCCATCAGCCCGTCAAGCTTCTTCTGCTCGCCTTCACGAACTCGCGCGAGACGCTGCTCTTCGAGATGCCGACGGTGTGGGCCATTTCAGGCAACGCCTCGTCATACTTTCGGGTCGACACGCCACTGACCATGATGTCGTACATGCGCTGCGTGAGCCGTTCGTCGTCGCGCAGCTGCGTGTAGGCGGGAATCGGCACTTCCTTGCCGCGCTTGTCCCGCAGCCGGGGCCGCTTAACCTGCAGCTTGCGTTCGTCCATCACGATTCGGCCGGGCTGCGAGCCATGCCAGCGCACGTCGCCGGCGGCACGCCCCGCGTGCTTGTCGCCGGCCACCTCGCGAGCAGACACCATCAGCAATTGTTCGAC
>JAYFRX010000022.1:0-15366 GCA_040946945.1 Burkholderia sp.
GCTACCGCTTGAAGCAGGAGTTCATCACTCCGCACTGCCCACAGCAGAACGGGATGGTGGAACGGGTGATCCGGACGCTGAAGGAGCAATGCGTGCACCGGCATCGTTTCGAAAGCCAGACCCACGCTCTGCGGGTGATCGCTGACTGGATCGCCTTCTACAACCTAACAACGCCCTCATCAGGCGCCGAAGATGATGACCCCGGATGCCGCCTACGCCGCTACATTAACCCCATGAGCTGAGCAGGAATCAGTGGGTTATTACACGCGCGGCAGCAACTGGGTGACGTCGTTGCGGTTCGCGCCGGTCAGGATGGCGCTGATGGGAACGCCATTGGCATCTACGAGGATGGGGTGCTTGGAACCGGGTCGCGCGCGATCCGTGGGGTTCGGCCAGTTTTTCGCCCGCCCCAACAGATCGTACCGACGAGGAATCGACGGCAGCGTATGAAAGATCGATCTGCCCGGCCTCGCGCAATTTGTCGAGCAGCGGTTCGTGCAGTCGATCCCATACTCCTGCTTTGCGCCAGTCGTTCAGTCGTCGCCAGCAGGTCGCGCCGGAGCCAAAGCCCAATACGGTTGGCAGATGGTTCCATCGCAGACCGGTTTTCAACACGAACAGGATGCCATTCAACGCCGCCCGATCGGATACACGTGGGCGACCAGGATGCCCTTTGCGCCGGGGCTTGGGCGGCGGCAGTAACGGTTCGCTCAGTGTCCACAATTCGTCATCAATGATTGGCGCTTCCACCCCTTGGGTTTCGTTGTTCAGACATCCAAGGTTAGCAGTTTGCCGAGAAAGTAAACAGCCCCTCATTGGTTTTTGAACTGGCCTCTCACAGGTCTGTGCCTGTGGGCTCGAGAGATCGGCTCGCAGTCGACCGAAGTGTCGATTCGTGCGGGCGTGCTCAACCGTAGGGTGGCGCTCGCTTGCCCGCAGTCCGTCCGTATCGCCTGAGACCGAAAACATGGGGGCGGCGAACAAGAAAGTTGCGCGGGCAACGGTCGAGGGACGCTTGCTGCCAGCGAACATCGTGCCGGCGATGCCCAGGAGCAATTCCGGTTCTTTGCTACGCGCATCCCGGAACGCGGGGTTCGGGGAGCAATGGAACAGCCAACCGACTTAAGGCTCGTTTGGGTTCCTGAGCGGGCGCAATTCACCACGTGCGACCGTTTCGGGCACCGAAAACGAGTATCGCCCCAGCAGGTTGATGTGATCGTGGCCGAAGGGAGGCAGACGCGCCACGTCTTCATCGTTGACTAGGAACCCCTCGCTGCGTAACTGCGTCAGAATCGCGTCCATGTAGATGGTGTTCCACAGCACGATCATGTTTAGTACCAGCCCAAGCGCGCTGAGCTGGTCTTCCTGACCTTCACGATATCGCTGATGCAGCTCGCCACGCTTACCGTGAAATACATCGCGCGCGAGACTATGCCGCCCTTCGCCGAGATTCAGCTGAAGCAGCGTGCTGCGGCGACGTGTCTCGTCATCGAGATACGTCAGCATGTGAATGGTTTTGTCGATGCGCCCGATTTCTGCAATGGCTTGCGCTAGTGGCGTGGCTTGCTTACCAACTTGTAACGTCCGCATGATACCGGACGCCGGCACTCGCCCAAGCTTCAGGGAGCCGATCAGCCGCAGCACATCGTCCCAATGTGGCGTGACACGATTCAGCTTGATGCAATGCCGCGCGAGATCGTCCAGATCGCCGTAGTTGGCGCTCGAATCGATCCTCCAGAATCGCGCGTCACCAACATCTGCAATCCGGGGACTGAAACGATAGCCCAATAGCCGGAACAACCCGAACACGGCATCACTGTATTCCCCCGTATCCGTCATGATGCGGGTGGGTTGCAGTTCCGTTTGCTGTTCGAGCACGACAGCGAGTAGGACCAGACTGTCGCGTAACGTGCCGGGCACCATGATGCCGTTGAGCCCCGTGCGCTGCTCTGAAATCAGGTTGTACCAGGTGACGCCGCGGCCGCGATTGAAATACTTCGGATTCGGGGCGGCATGGATGGTGCGCACCGGCACCACGAAACGCATCCCGTCAGCGGATGCGACGTCACCGCCACCCCATTCCCTGGCCAGCGTAATCCGGTTTTGCGCGGCAACCAGCGTGGCGTTAGCCACGATCAAAGTCTCATCGCGCACATAATTTTGATCGACCCACATTAACCGGTCACGCCGCAAAGCGGGGGTGTCCTGACGCACGAACGGCTCGGGTCCGGTATTGCACGCCTCGGCAAGCAGCACGGCACATAGGCTGGTGGTTAGATCCGAAGCGCGTGCGGTACGTTCCGTGAGATGCGTGCATGCTTCATGCGAAGCCGGTGCGTGCCGCAATTTCCAGCAGAATTTCGGGCAGATCGACGCGCGGCATGCGTGACTTCACCTCGGCTCGCAATGCAACCAGCGATGGCGGTTCGTCCAGCTTGTCGAGCGGCGTCAGCACCAACTCGCTTTTGCCCGCAATAATTTCGAATCGCACGGCGGGATTGTCTGACAACCGTGCGGCGACCGCGCGATAGGTCTGATCCAGTTCCTGCGCGAGCGCGGTCAGCGTGGGTTCAGGATCGGCGCTCAGGCTAAGCGAGCGACAGATGATTGGGCGCGACGCGCTCCATTCCTGTCTGCTCAGCAAACCGACGCGCGGGTCAGCATAGCGCCAGCTCGGCGTCACAAACACATCCCGACGCCGCAAGGCCGTGTGCAACTTGTCGAGCGCACAGAACGCGAAGGCCGCGTGAGCAAGTTTGCCATCGTCCTGAACGACATGGCGCCGCCATGCCTTATCGATGACTGTTGTCGGTGGATCGTGATCGGGCCGGTGACGCAGCCAGTCAAGCGCCTGTACTAGCGGCTCGGCAGCAGGGTTGGCTTCGAATTTGACAACGCGCAGTAGCGTGGGAAGAAAGCGTTTCACGGTCTCCTGTTTGCGCTGCAATTCCTGATAAAACACGTCGTCAGGTGGCCGGACCAACCCGGTTATGTTGGCAAGAGATTGTTCCAGCGTATCGTGTCCGATTGTTGCGTAAATACGCGTATGCAGTTCGCCGTCGGACAACTCCGGGTCAAGCAGAATTCGACAAGCACCCGCGATGCGTACTCGCCGCCTTGTCGAGATCCTTCAGGGAACGCAGCCGGGCTTTACAGTCAGCCTGCTCGGCTTTCGAGAACAATTCGCGCAGCAGCATGTCAAGCACATCGAGCGCGTCGTCCTGTGTACTCGCCTCCAGGCTATGGACGAATGCAGCGAGCGTTGCGAATCGCCGCACGGGCGGCAGCCGGCTGACCGCGCTCGCCTTGGCGGTACCTGCAAACCTGGCCAGAAAAGCGAGACGACTGGGCGGCACCTGCACCACCGGCAGCGTGATGCCAAGCGCGCGGACGGTTTCGACGCGCCCTAAGGCCTGTACAAGCGCAGGCCCGCTGATCCGCACGGGTCCTTTGCGCAACTTGTCAAGCCAGGACTGACGACTATCGTCAGCGACCGTCAGCAAGTGGTCCAGTCGGGCCTGCTGTTCGAGCGACACGTCCCGCACAAGCCAGTCGCCACAGACGACTCTCCATCCGGGATCGAATTTCTGCCACAAAACGTTCGAGGACGGTCACGCCAGGTAACAACACCTTGTGTGAGATCAACCAGTTGCCGACATGCTCGAACAGAACGCTGGGCCGGTCCGTTCCGGTCCAGCACAATGCGCACAGCCAACGACCGAGCCGAAAGCGAACGCCGCGCTCACGATAGTGATAACGGACACGGATCTCCGCAGTGTGCCTCCAGCGTTGCTCGCTTTACTTGTATGCAGATACGCAGCCCGTATCGACTACATCGATCTGCCGAGCGAGTAGCTGAATGACTGATTGCGGCACGGCGGTGGGGTCTTCAAGAAACGTCCCGAAAAATCTCACTGTCGTCAGTTGGAGAGCATAGCCAAGACGGCTGGAGTCGCGCCGCTTGCGTGCAATCCATTCCCGATCTTCGTCGTCAAGATGAAAGTAGCGCGCGATCTCATCGGCCGACATCACGCCGGGATACTGGCCGTAGCGTTCGCGCTCGATAGGCGTGAGAAAACTGACAGGCATATCTCTCCTCGCGGGTTGATTGCACAAACGTTCGTTTGCGCAACAAAACTCCGCTCACGACGGGCCATGCGTTTGCATGGCGCACAAATATATTGTACAATTAATAACAATGGCAATTAATTTGTGCGGCATCTCATTGACGTAGAACAAGCAACCCCATCATGAAGCTCGGCTATGCACGTGTCTCGACTGAGACGCAAGATAACGCAGCCCAGCTTGCCGCTTTAAAAAAGGCTGGCTGCCGACGCGTTTTCGAAGAAAAAGCATTTGGCGGGCGTTGGGAGCGGCCCGAATTACAGCGCGTCATCGAACAGATCCGCGAAGGCGATGTGCTCATCGCCTGGAAGCTCGATCGCCTCTCGCGTTCGCTGAAAGACGTGCTGAATCTGATGGAGAGGATTGACCAGGCTGGAGCGGGTTTTCAAAGCCTGACTGAAGCGATTGATACAACCTCACCAGCAGGCCGGATGATGATGCAGATCGTCGGCGCCTTCGCCGAATTCGAACGGGCGATGCTGCGTGAACGTACTCGCCATGGCCTGATCGCAGCTCGAAAAGAAGGACGAATCGGCGGGCGCAAGCCCAAGCTAAATGCCCGGCAGCAACGAGAGATCGTGAAACTCGTCAACTCCAGAGAGCAAACAGCTGCTGACGCCGCCAGATTGTTTAGCCTGCATCCGTCCACCGTGGCTCGGCTTTTGGCCCGAAGTCGGCTGGCTGAATGACTCCGGAAGACGGCTTAAGTCGGTTGGCTGTTCCATTGCTCCCAGAACCCCAACGCCGGAAAGGCCTGACCGTCGTCACGAAACGGCGAGCGAGATGGCCTCGCGGTGCCTTTATTCCGGCTGCGTCGGCGCCAGCACCTCGCGACTACCGTTGATGCCAATCGACGAGACCAGCCCCGCCGTCTCCATCTGCTTGACCAGGCGCGCGGCGCGGTTGTAGCCGATGCGCAGCTGGCGTTGCACCGAGGAGATCGAGGCGCGCTGCGTGCGAACCAGGAAGGCGACCGCCTCGTCGTAGAGCGGATCGGCCTCGGCGTTGGGCGCGTCGCCAAACAAGTCCCGGGCACCGCTACCTTTCGAGGACGGGCCGTCGAGGATGCCCTCCTCGTTATTGCGGCTCGCCGAACTGCTTCAGGTATTCGACGATCCGGTGCACTTCTTCGTCGGCCACGAAGGTGCCGTGCACGCGCTGCGGGTAGCCGGTGCCGGGCGGCAAGAACAGCACGTCGCCCTGGCCGAACAGCGACTCGGCACCCATCTGGTCGAGGATGGTGCGCGAGTCGATCTTCGAGGACACCTGGAAGGCCACCCGGGTCGGGATATTGGCCTTGATCAGGCCAGTGATCACGTCCACCGAGGGGCGCTGGGTGGCGAGGATCAGGTGGATGCCGGCCGCGCGCGCCTTCTGCGCGAGCCGTGCAATCAGATCCTCGATCTTCTTGCCGGCCACCATCATCAGGTCGGCCAACTCGCCGATCACCACCACGATCAGCGGCAGCGGCGAGAGCGACTCGGGATCCTCGAGGGTCAGCCAGAACGGGTTGCCGATCTTCTTTTTCTGGGCGGCCGCGTCGCGCAGCTTCTGGTTGAAGCTGGCGAGATTGCGCACGCCCACTGCCGACATCAGCCGGTAGTGCTTCTCCATCTCGCCGACGCACCAGTTCAGCGCGTTGGCGGCCAGCTTCATGTCGGTGACGACCGGCGCGAGCAGGTGCGGGATGCCCTCGTAGACCGACAGTTCCAGCATCTTCGGGTCGATCATGATCAGGCGCACTTCCTCGGGCGTGGCCTTGTAGAACATTGAGGCGATCATCGCGTTGACCGCCACCGACTTGCCCGAGCCGGTGGTGCCGGCCACCAGCATGTGCGTCGCCTTGGCGAGATTGGTGACCACTGGGTTGCCGACGATGTCCTTGCCCATTGCGATGGGCAGCTGCGAGGCCGAGTGCTGGTACTGGCGCGAGGCGAGGATCTCGGACAGGCGGATCATCTACCGCTTGGCATTGGGCAGCTCGAGGCCCATGCAGGTCTTGCCGGGGGGGGGAGGATGGTCTCGACCACGCGGATCGAGGTCAAGCCCAGGCCGCGCGAGAGATCCTTCATCAGGCCGACGATCTGGCTGCCGCGCACGCCGAGCGCGGGCTCGATCTCAAAGCGCGTGATCACCGGGCCGGCCGAAGCGCCGATCACCGTCACCGGCACCTTGAATTCCTGCAGGCGCTGCTCGATTAGCTGGCCGGTCTGGACCAGGTCGGCCTCGGAAATCGGCTGCATGTCATCGGAGGCTGGCTCGAGCAGGTCCAGGCCGGGCGGCTCCACGTTCGAGGCGGCCGGTGCGGCGAAGGCGGTGGGCATGGCGAGCGGGGCCGCTGCCGCCGACGCGGGTTGGGCGCTGGTTGCGTTGGCGTCGGCCGGTGCCGGCGTGACGATGGTGAATTCGGCCGTCGATGCCACCCAAGTATCGGTCGCGGTGCTGAAGCCAGACGGGCTCGCAATGATCGGTGCGGCCGGCGTTGCGGTACCGGCCGGGCTGAAGATCGGCGCGCTGGCCGTGTAGATGAAGCCGCCTTCGTCCGGGCCAGCTTCCGGCTCGGTCGTGGGTTCGTCCGCCTGCGGCTGCGACGCGGGAGACGGCGGGTGTTGCCGCCAATGGCGCACTCGTCGTCATCGAGGCCGTGGGCGCCGTGGCGCTGGTTAATGCGCTCGTGGTCACGGTGACAACCGTGGAGGCGACCGGCGCGTTGGCCGGCATGAAGGCGCTGATGTCGATCACGGCATCGCTGTCGTCGGCCTTGTTGGCGATGGGGGCCGCAGCGGCATCGGCCGGCGTTGCCATCTCGAACGCGAGCGGCATTTCAGCCTGCGGATCGAGAGGTGCCGCGGCCGGTGCCGTTTCGGCGGCGGCGCGCTCGACTTCGCCGGCCGCGTCGCCACGCGGCGCGGCCGCGGTGCTGGCCAGCGCGACCCATTGCGCGGTGCTGGCGTCGATCGAACGCAGCGTGTCCTGCAGGTTCGGCGAGGGTTCGACCGGCTGCGCGGGTTTGTCGCTCCAGGCATAGAGCGGCGTGGGGCGGCGGCGCAGGGCTGCGTTGGCGTTCTGTGCTGGCACGACCGGGTGGCTCTGTGTTCTGGCGGGCAGGTTCTGGGCCGCAGTGGTGCGTGCCGGCTGGGCGATCGGCGGCACCACCGGGCGGATCGGGGCGGCGGCCGGCGCGGCGCGTGGACGGGTAAGCTGCTCCTGCAGCACCTTGACCGCCTGGGCGGCCTGCACAGCCGACGAGGCGAGATTCGGCGAGGCCGGCGGCATCGTACAGAGGACGGCACGAAGGGCGGCGGCTGCCGAACTAGCCCGCCGAGGCGGTCTTGGTGGAGCTCGCTGCCGCCGCGCCCGCGGCGAGTCCGGTCGCGATTCCAGCCGCGCCCCTGCCGGCGGTGCCCGCGGTCGACCAGCCGGTCGGCTTCAGCCAGCTCGCTGGCGCAGACGGCTCGACCATCCGCGCTCGCGTGGTCGGCGACGGGGTCCATCTGCGCGGCTCCTCGCGTCGCGGTTCGCGTCGCGCATCGCGCGCCGTGCTTCGGATCGGGCCGCCACAGCGTCGGCCGCGCGAAGCGTCCGTTGCGCTTGGGTGCCATCGCATTGATGGTGTTCGCCGCCGAAGGCTGCACGTCGTCGTCGCGCCGCACGCGGCGGTCGTCGTCGCGGTGCAGGGCGCTGCGCGGCAGATCGGCGACTGAGCGCGTCTCGTCCTCGTCGCACCGCGAGCCGCGGCCCAACCGGAACCCGAAGGGGATGTCGAGCCAGTCCTTGGTGGTGTGCCAGTTGAGCCCAAACAGCCAGGGCAGGCAGGCCACCAGCAGCAGCACCATCACCAGCGGCGGCCGATATGGCCGAACACGCGCTCGCAGCCGGTCGCGAACAACTGGCCGAAGCGGTCGGTGCTGTCGTCGCCGGGCAGAGCGGAGGCGAGCGTGCAGCTCGCGACGAATACGCTCGCGAAGCCGAGCCAGAGACGAATCGAGCCGCCCTTGGTGCCACACGGCAGCATGCCCTTGACGAGCCGCCAGACGAGGGGAATGCACCAAACGGCCGAAATACCGAACTAGCCGAAACTATAGTATGCATACCTGGAAACGTGGGATCACGAGGACGGGCACCGCGCGCGGGCCGGAAAGATCTTGCGTATTGCCTGTTGTCTTGACTGTAGCCGAGGCGCGTCGTCCTGCCGTGCATCTACGACAGGATCACGGGGTGTCGCGACGGGAGAATGTCAGCGTCGCGCCATCCTGCGTGACCAGATGGAGTTGTTGCGGCGCCTGCATCTGTAGGCCGGCCTTGGTGACGTGCGCAAGCGCGTCGAGATACGGCACCTCGAGCCTGCTGCCGGCGCTGTTCGGGCAGGCCATGCGTGGGCCAGCCAGTGGCCCGAAGCTGAGCAGACCGTTCTTCACGGCATAGGTGCTGCCGAAGCGGTTGCAGCCCGAGAAGCCCGAGGCGCGGCGCACCCCGTTGGCGGTCGACAGCGTCAACGTCGGCGCGCTTGGCTGGCCGTTCGCGGCCTGCTCCTGTGGCAGTTCGCGCTGCGTGCCGTCGGCGTTGCGCCAGTTCGCGAGCTGCCAGCCGGTGTCGTCGATCAGCTGGATCGCGGCGGGGTTGAACGGGTCGGAGGGCGGAGCGGAGGAATCGGGGTGAGTCGGAATTGCGCAGGCGGTGAGCGCGGCCAGCGCGATCACGGCTAGCGGCGCGCGCAGCGAACGGACGAAGCTGGGGCGCGTGCGCGCGGCCGCGGAAGGTTTATGCATGGCCTCTTCCTCGCATTCATGGTGATGCTGGCAAGGGTGCAAGAGTAACGCAGTCGGCGCGCGTGAGGCGAGCCGACCATCGGCGGCGCGAAACGTTCTGTCGCCGGTTCCGTTGTCGGTTCCGTTGCCGCGTGGAAGCCGGTTTGCGTCGAAGCTGCGTGTTAGCATCGCTCCTTAGAGGCCAGTTCAAAAACCAATGAGGGGCTGTTTACTTTCTCGGCAAGCTGCTAACCTTGGATGTCTAAACAACGGATCCCAAAGGATGGAAGCGCCAATCATTGATGACGAATTGTGGACACTGATCGAACCGTTACTGCCGCCGCCCAAGCCCCGGCGCAAAGAGCATCCTGGTCGCCCACGCGTATCCGATCGGGCCGCGTTGAATGGCATCCTGTTCGTGTTGAAAACCGGTCTGCGATGGAACCATCTGCCAGCCGTATTGGGCTTTGGCTCCGGCGCGACCTGCTGGCGACGACTGAACGACTGGCGCAAAGCAGGAGTATGGGATCGACTGCACAAACTGCTGCTCGACACGTTGCGCGAGGCCAGGCAGATCGATCTTTCATACGCTGCCGTCGATTCCTTGTCGGTACGAACTGTTGGGGCGGGCGAAAAACTGGCCCGAACCCCACGGATCGCGCGCGACCCGGTTCCAAGCACCCCATCCTCGTAGATGCCAATGGCGTTCCCATCAGCCCCATCCTGACCGGCGCGAACCGCAACGACGTCACCCAGTTGCCGCCGCTCGTCGACGCGATTCCCCCGATCCGCGGCGCGCGCGGCCGACCACTTCAGAGACCCAAGGTCATCTATGCCGATCGTGGTTACGATTCCGATCCGCATCGTCAACGATTGCGCGAACGCGGCATCAAACCGGTGATCGCAAGGCGCCGCACTGAACATGGCAGTGGTCTGGGCAAATTCCGTTGGGTCGTTGAACGGACTCACTCGTGGCTCCAGAACTTCCGTCGTCTTCGCATACGCTTCGATCGTCGAGCTGACATTCACGAAGCATTCTTCAAATTCGGCTGCGCCCTCGTTTGCTGGAACATCTTCAGGCGTACCGAGCAGTATTTTTGAACTGGCCTCTTAGAAGAGTTAACAGAATGACTTTTTCAGGTGTCGCCAGCATATGATGCAGCAGGCGATTCTGAGAAAAGCCTCGTGTATGGAAGCGAGCTGTTCAAAGCGGATGCGCAGTCGGCGGAAGTTGTGAAGCCACGAGATGGTTCGCTCCACAACCCAGCGTATTTTGCCCAGCCCACTACCATGAGGCTGACCACGTCTAGCGATTTCGGTTGCAACGCCGGCGGCATGCAGTGGACGCCGATATTTGTCGTGGTCGTAGCCTCTATCGCCCTGAACGACCCGAGGCTTTGATAGTGGTTTGCCACGCTTGCCGCGGATGGGTGGAATTGCCTCGACCAGCGCTTGAAGTTGAGTGACGTCGTTGCGGTTGGCGCCGGTGAGAATCACCGCGAGCGGGATGCCCTGCGCTTCGGTGATGAGATGGTGCTTTGAACCGGGTCGCGCGCGGTCTGTGGGATTCGGTCCTGTTTTTGACCTGAGCCCACAGCGCGGATTGAAGAGGAATCGACGATGACGCGAGACCAGTCGATTTGGTCGGCTGCGCGCAATCGCGCAAGCAGCACCTCGTGCAGTTGCTCCCAGACGCCAGCGGCTTGCCAGTCACGTAGGCGACGCCAGCAACTCATGCCGCTGCCGCAACCCATCTCGCGCGGTAGCAGGTCCCAACGCAGGCCTGTCTGCAAGATGAAGAGAATGCCGGTGAGCACCGCACGACTGTCGAGCGGCTTGCGCCCCGGATAACGGGTTCGCCGTCGTTTTGGAAGGGGCAGCAATGGTTCGATGAGTGCCCATAGTTCGTCGTCGAGTATCGGCTTAGCCATGTCCTTTTCGTCGTCGAAACAATAAAAAGGTTAACAGCATTCATCGAGAGCTAACAGCCCCTTCGTTCATTTTGTTAAGGGTTCTTAGTCGTTTACACGTCTTCACCCCAATCTTTTCAGCGGAAAATCTCATGCAGATCGGTCAGCGGCTCGGTACGCCGCTCTCGTCCTCCGCCACGCGCGTCATGCTGCTGGGTGCCGGCGAACTCGGCAAGAAAGTCATCATCGCGTTGCAGCGTCTCGGCGTCGAAGTGATCGCCGTCGATCGCTACGCGAATGCGCCCGGCCACCAGGTTGCGCATTGCGCGCACGTGATCGACATGACCGACGACGCCTCGCTGCGCGAGCTGGTCGAGGCCGAGCAGCCGCACCTGATCGTGCCCGAGATCGAGGCGATCGCCACCGACGCGCTGGCCGCGATCGAGTCCGCGGACCTCGCCGAGGTGATCCCGACCGCGCGCGCCACGCAGCTGACCATGAACCGAGAGGGTATCTGGCAGCTGAGGCGCTCGGCCTGTCGACCTCGCCCTACACGTTCGCGCAATCCATCGAGGAATTCCGCGCCGCCGTGGCCTCGATCGGTTGCCCCTGCGTGGTCAAGCCGGTGATATCCTCCTCGGGCAAGGGGCAGTCGGTGGTGCGCGGCGATGCCGACGTCGAGCCGGCCTGACAGTACGCGATAGCGGGCGGGCGCGTCAACCACGGCCGCGTGATCGTCGAGGGCTTCATCGATTTCGACTACGAGATCACCCAGCTCACGGTGCGCGCGATCGACCCGGACACCAAGGAAACCCGGACCTATTTCTGCGACCCGGTCGGCCACCTGCAGGTGGCCGGCGACTACGTGGAATCCTGGCAGCCGCAGCCGATGAGCGCGATTGCGCTGGAACGTTCGCGCCAGATTGCACACCAAGTGACGACGGCCCTGGGCGGCCGCCGGCCGCGGCCTGTTCGGTGTCGAGCTGTTCGTGCGCGGCGACGAGGTCTGGTTCTCCGAGGTCAGCCCGCGTCCGCACGACACGGGGCTGGTGACGCTGGCCTCGCAGCGTCAGTCCGAGTTCGAACTGCGCGCGCGCGATCCTCGGCCTGCCGGTCGATCCGACCCTCACGTCGCCGGCCGCTTCGGCGGTGATCTACGGCGGCCTGGACGAGGCTGGCATCGCCTTCGAGGGCGTGGCCGAGGCGCTGGCCGTGCCGGGCGTCGACCTGCGCCTGTTCGGCAAGCCCGAGAGCTTCACCAGGTGCCGCATGGGCGTGGCGGTGGCGATCGGTACCAATGTCGACGAGGCGCGCGAACGCGCCAAGTGGGCCGCCGCCGCGGTCCGGCCCGTGTCCGCGCGCTGAGGCGGCACGGCCGGGCTTGGCCGGCGCACGTGCCGGCCAAGCCCAGGTGAAGCGGGTCGTGGGCATCTTTTCACCTGATCAGTTACTTGACTCCGAAGCAGTCATGAAATCAAGTATCGTTCACCAGATGTTTACGGAGCGTGTGCCATGCCCATGAACAGAATCCAGTTTCAGGCCGGTCTGTCGATGAAAGAATTTCAGGAGCAGTACGGCAACGAAGCGCAATGCGAGGCCGCGCTGGTCGAGTCTCGCTGGCCCGATGGCTGGGTGTGCCCTCGATGCAAGGGCACGCGCTACGCCAGCGCCTACAACGGCCGGCGACTGTGGGAATGCCTGAGCCAGGCCTGCCGGTACCAATGCTCGTCGATCGTCGGAACGATATTCGAGAAGACGAAATTGCCGCTGACGACCTGGTTTCTGGCGATCTACCTGGTGACACAGAGCAAGAACGCCATCAGCGGACTGGAGCTCAAACGCCAGTTGGGCGTGAGCTACAAGACGGTCTGGCTCATCAAGCACAAGTTGCTGGAGACCATGTGGCTGCGCGAAGAGCGACGCCGGCTCGACGAACGGGTCGAAGTCGACGACGCGTATCTGGGCGGGGAACGCGCCGGCGGTAAGGCTGGGCGTGGCGCGCCCGGCAAGACGCCGTTTGTAGCGGCCGTGCAGACCTTTGACGATGGCCGTCCTCTGTTCATGCGGCTCTCGCCCGTGCCAGGCTTTACCAAAGCGGCCCTTGAGGTCTGGGCGGCCAGCAGCCTGATGCCCACCGCGTGCGTCGTTTCCGATGGCCTGTGGTGTTTCGACGGCGTGACGCAAAAGGCTGCCAGTCATGAGCGCCATGTCACGGGCGGTGGCCGTCAGGCCGCGCAGCGCCCCGAGTTCCGCTGGGTCAACACGATGCTCGGCAACCTGAAAACGGCCCTCAAGGGCACGTACCACGCTATCGATCACGCCCAATATGCCCATCGCTATCTCGCTGAATTCGCCTACCGTTTCAACCGCCGTTTCGATTTGCCCGCGATGGCGCCGCGCCTGCTTCGGGCCGCCGTTACGACAAAACCTCATCCGCGACTTGTGTTGATGGTCTCGGAGTCAAGTAACTAATCAGGAATTCGTAAGAGCGGGTTTATCGATCGCTTACGTTACACGATCGCCGGCCGCCGCCCGGGCTCATTCATCATTCCGATCAAGGGTCGCAATATCTCAGCATTCGGTACACCGAACGTTTGGTGGATGCTAGCGTGCAACCGTCAGCCGGTAGCGTCGGCGATTCGTACAACAAAGCGCTGGCCGAGACGATCAACGGACTGTATAAGGCCGAAATTGCGCATCGGCGTTCATGGCGAACACTCCAAGATATCGAACTCGCCCCGCTTGAATGGAGCACTGGTATAACTACTATCGGTGGCTCGGTCCGCTCGGGTACGTGTCGCCGGCGGAAGCAGAAGAAGTTTACAATCGGAACCTGGCGCTGTCCGCTCGCACGGCGTAGCGCCAAACTCGGCGGTCTCCGACAAACCCGGCGCGGTTCAAGACCCTTGCCGGGGCCAAGCTGACCGAGAGCCCGCACAACGAATACCTGCTGATGGCCGTGCAGCTCGGCACGCTCGGCCTCGCCTTTTTCATCAACCTGCCGGCTCAGGAATGACGCGCGAGCCGTTCGCTGGACACGCCGCTCGCGCCATCTGCTGCTGGCCTGGCTCGCGATCTTCTCCACTGGCTGCGGCTATCGGTCCGAAGGTGCGCCGTGCGCCGTCGTGGAACGCGCCTGAGGCGCTTCGCGAGCCGGCCCGCGCGCTCAAGCCGGCGGCCGCACCAGGTGGATCGTCTCGACCACCTGCGAGGGCGCCGAGCGCGCCGCGGCGGCCGGCAGGCTGAGCATCTCGGCCACGCCGGCCGCCACGCGCGCCGTCGACATTTGCAGCAGGCAGTCGCTGTAGCTGCCGACATGGCGCTCACAGCCCTCTTTGCGGCAAGGCACGCAGTCGCCCTCGCCCTGCAGCAGGAACACCTTGCCCTGACGGCCCGAGCCCACCAGCGGCCAGGGATTGCCCTCGCCGCGCCAGCCTTTCGGCCAGGGGCCCCAGCGCACCGGGTCGGACGGCCCGAACAGCGCAATCACGGGCGTGCCGGTGGCCGCGGCCACATGGGTGGCGCCGGTATCGGGGCCGACGAACAGCTTGGCGCGCCGCACCAGCTCGGCGCTCTCGCCGATCGATAGGTGCCCGACCAGGTTCAGCACCCCGCCGCCGGCCGCCTTCGCGATCTGCTCGGCATATTCGCGCTCGCTCTCGGCCGGACCGCCACTCAGGGCGATCGCGTAGCCAAGGCAGCGCAGCCAGCCGATCAGCTCGATCCAGCCATCGCGCCGCCATTGCTTGTAGGCGAACATCGGGTAAGGGTGCAGCACCACCAGCGGCTGTCCCGCCCCGATCGCGGGCGAGCTCGCGAGCAGCGCATCGAAGCGCGCGGACTGCGCGGGATCGCCGCCAAAACCTGGCGCGACCACCTCCGGCACCGGTTCGACGCCGATCGCCGGTGCCAGCGCCAGCGTGCTGATCACCGTGTGTTCGTGCTGGTGGTCGTTGATCGCGATCCGGTTCAGCAGAAAGCGCGTCCAGAGATTGACGCGATTCGGATCAACCAGGCCCACGCGCCGCCGCCCGGCGAACCAGATGTAGTAGCGCGGCCGATCCGAGCTGAGCGCCGCGCAAGCCAGGTCGTAGCGGCACCAGAGCCGCGCGGCGTCACGCAGCCGCTCGCCGAGCCTTGCGCGTTGAGCCACCACGATCACGCAGCGGATGTCCGGATTGCCCTCGAGCACGCCTTCGGTGCCGCGAAACACTAGCATGTCGATCGGCGTATCGGGCCAGCACGCCTTCAGCGAGCGGACGATCGGTGTGGTCAGCATCACGTCGCCGATGCGGCGCGTCGCGACGACCAGGATGCTCTCGGGACGGCGATCAGGAGGAAACAGGGCGGCCACAGTCTGGATTCTGATGTGGAGATGGAGGGTCGGACTATACTAGATTTTGCGGCGCCCCGAGTAGGCAGCGGGCTGAGAGCGTGTTGGAACCGGCCGGCGAGGCCTGAGCTTGCCCGCAAAAAATGGATCCCTTGCTGAGTGTGTAAAACTCACGCAAGGAGGAAGGGAAGATGGGTAATCCGAGAGCTCGATATACGCAGGAATTCATGCTGGAAGCCGTGCGCATGGT
>JAYFRX010000023.1:0-15357 GCA_040946945.1 Burkholderia sp.
CGTTTGACCGCTACAACGAGTCGCATCCGCACAGCGCCTTGAAATACTGCTCGCCACGCGAATTCCGCCAGCGCGCAACTTCACCAACCGAAGCGTGACCGCGTGTCCGGTCATGCAGGGGCAAGTCTATTCAGCACCGTGAACATTGACTCAATAAAATCATCTGACCCACACATCCATTCCATCTCGCTCTCGTCGATGACATAAGTTCAACGTTTACGCCTTCGTTGTGAAGGACCGCTACATGAAGTATTTCAACGACCTGCTAGACACGATTTTGCGATCAGGCGGCACGTGGCAAGAGCGCTGCCTGACGGGCTTCGAGGGGGAGTCTTGAAAACCAGTTTTTCGAGCCGCCATTCGCGATTATATCGGTCCTTGAACGCGACGGCGGCAGCACCAACTTCTTCAACGTTGTTGAACAGACGCCCGTGGATAGCCTGCTCCTTCATGGTCCGATTGAAACGCTCGGCGACGCCGTTGGTCTGCGGCTCAGCGACGAAGGCGTAGCTCGGCGTAATCCCCCAGAACTTGAGCTGGGCGCGGAAATCGTCCGACCTGTACTGCGAGCCGTGATCCATTCGCAGGGACAGTCCGCGGCCGGCGTCAGCTTCGACCGATCCGAACTGCTCGTGCCCTTTTGGCTGATTGGCTCCAGTGCGGCAAAGCGATCGCCCACCTTGGTGACGTGTGGATGCCCACGCACGCTGCGTCACAATGATCGACCGCAGCGAAGATCCAGACCAAGCCCTCATCGACGGTTTGAACCTTGGCGCCATCAGCGCCCCACATCTCGTTAGGTCGATCGGCCGCCATTCGACCATTATGAGCGTTGGGCGGTTTCTGAGGTCGCCGGTGGGGCGAAAGCAAACCGTGTTCGTGCATCAGCGGCGAGACATGGGCTCGGGACAGGCGGATGTCGTCCTGGATGCGCAGGCGCGCCGATACCTGGCGCGCCCCTTCACCGACGAACGGCGTACGAGCCAGATCGGCACGGATCGCCTCGAGCAGCTGGCGGTCCGACGCCTTGGGCTTCGGACCGCGTCGCATGGGGGCAAAGCTGGGCGACGTTGCTCAGCGCCCTGGCACGCTCGGCATAGATCGTCGCGCGCTGGAAATAGAGCGCCTGACACACCCGCTACAATCCGAAGGGTTTGCCTATCGTGGAGATCCCCTGGCTCATGTCGACGACCTCCGTACGATCAAAGAGCGGCGTTCCTTCCGCTCGCGCTCCATGCGCAGCATTTCGACCTCCATAGTCAGTTCGCCGACGCGATGCACGGCTTCCTTGAGCTTGACTTCCAACGGATCGGTCTGGCGCGACTTCAGACCGGCTTCGATGCCTGCCAGGGCGAGTTCGCGCCATTGCTCGAGCTCGGCGATCGTGACGCCAACTTCGCGAGACACCGGGTCAAGCGATTCGCCGCGCAGCAAGCGCAGGACGACAGCGCGTTTGCGCCCGACGGACCAACGCTTGAATTTTCGGCGGCGCTGGCGGCGTCTACGGCCGCGCTACGCGCGCCCTCCATCGCCGCCAGCGCAACTTCCTGCACGTCTACCTTCTTCAACATCTCAGACATCCAGTTTGGATGCGTTTTACCCCAAGTCTGTGTCTAGAAAAACCGGAGCCGCTACACTGACATGCAACATTCTCAGATCAACCGCCACCGCCTTCTTAAAATTACCCACACGATTCCGAGAAGGCCCATAAAATACCCGTCTGACACGATGGCGACCCGGCTCCGGATCCGCCTTTTGCGGCCCGCTTCCTTCTTTACCGACCAGCAAGCATTCTCATGTACAAGCTCGTTCTCATTCGCCACGGCGAATCGACCTGGAACAAGGAAAACCGCTTCACCGGCTGGGTCGACGTCGACCTGACCGAGCAAGGCAACAACGAGGCCCGCCAGGCCGGCGTCCTGCTCAAGGAAGCCGACTACGTGTTCGACATCGCCTACACTTCGGTGCTCAAGCGGGCAATCCGAACGCTCTGGCACGTGCAGGACCAGATGGACCAGATGTACTTGCCGGTGGTGCACTCGTGGCACCTCAACGAGCGCCACTACGGCGCGCTGTCGGGCCTCAACAAGGCCGAGACGGCCGCCAAGTTCGGCGCCGAGCAGGTGCTGGTGTGGCGCCGCAGCTACGACACGCCGCCGCCGGCGCTGGAGCCCAGCGACGAGCGCACGCCATTCAACGACCCGCGCTACGCCAAGGTCCCGCGCGAGCAGTTGCCGCTCACCGAATGCCTGAAGGACACGGTGGCGCGCGTGCTGCCGCTCTGGAACGAGTCGGTCGCGCCCGCCGTCAAGGCCGGCAAGCAGGTGCTGATCGCGGCGCACGGTAATTCGCTGCGTGCGCTGATCAAGTACCTGGACGGCACTTCGGACGAGGACATCGTCGGCCTGAACATCCCCAACGGCGTGCCGCTCGTCTATGAGTTCGACGAGAACCTGAAGCCGATTCGCCATTACTACCTGGGCGACCAGGAAGCGATCGCCAAGGCCCAGGCCGCCGTCGCGCAGCAGGGCAAGTCCAAGTAAAGCACGGCACCCACGCCCGGCCGACCATGGCCTCGAGCCTGGGCCGGCCGGGCGGCAGCCCTTGCCATCCTCCGGCACGAACGGCTCTTGCTTGCCATCGCGCCCGATCGGCACCCTCGGCCGTGAGATGCCGACATCCGGCAGACGAAGCGTCGGGTTCGGCGTGTCTCGGCCAGCGGCATCGCCAGTCGCGCGTCAGTTTAGCGACAGCCGTTCGCCATTCTTGCCTCGGCAGGCCGGTGCCGGGTACCGTCGCGCGAGATCGGGCGCACCCGGCCGCGCCGCCGCTGCCGAACACGCTTCGTCGCCGCTTTCGCCCGCAACGGCGAAGCATCGGGACGAACGGAGATATACTCGGCCGTCCTCCAACCTTCACGCCATAGCCACACGCGCTTTCCGATGCACACGATCCTATGCGAATGAAATTGAAGAATATTGGCCTCGTTGCCGCGGGCCTTGCCATCGGTGTATTCGCGACGCTGCAGATTTCGGCGTCGGCGCAGCAGGCCACGATCACGACGCCGCTGCCGCTAGACCAGTTGCGGCTGTTCGCCGAGGTGTTCGGCCAGATCAAGCGCGAATACGTCGAACCCGTCGACGACAAGAAGCTGCTGACGGCCGCGATGAAGGGCATGGTGTCGAGTCTCGACCCGCACTCGTCCTACCTCGACAAGACCGACTACGAGGAACTGCAGGAAGAGACCAAGGGCCGCTTCGCGGGCCTGGGCATCGAGATCTCGCAGGAAGACGGCCTGTTGAAGGTAATCTCGCCGATCGAGGACACGCCCGCATTCCGCGCCGGCATCCGTCCAGGCGACCTGATCACGCGCATCAACGACAAGCCGGTGCGCGGCATGACGCTCGACAAGGCCGTCAAGCAGATGCGCGGCGACCCGGGCACCAAGGTCACCTTGACGATCTTCCGCAAGACCGAAGACCGCACTTTCCCGGTCACCGTCATGCGCGCAATCATCACGGTGCAAAGCGTGAAGATGAAGATGCTCGACCCGGGTTACGCCTATCTCCGGATCACCAGCTTCCAGGAACGCACCACTCCCGACCTGGCCACGCGCCTGCAGGACATCGCGCGCCAGCAGCCGAACCTGAAGGGCCTGGTGGTCGACCTGCGCAACAATGGCGGCGGCCTGCTGCAGAGCGCGGTCGACGTGGCCGGCGCGTTCCTGCCGCCGAACTCGGTGGTGGTCTCGACCAACGGCCAGATTCCCGATTCCAAGCAGGTCTACCGGGACGACTACGACAACTACCGTCTGCGGACCTTCGACTCCGATCCGCTGAAGGGCTTCAAGACCGTGCCGATGATCGTGCTGACCAACGCCTACTCGGCCTCGGCCTCGGAAATCGTGGCCGGCGCGCTGCAGGATTTGCACCGCGCGCAGATCATGGGCAAGACCACCTTCGGCAAGGGCTCGGTGCAGACGGTGCGCCCGCTCACCGCCGACACGGCTCTGCGCCTGACCACGGCCTACTACTACACGCCAAGCGGCCGCTCGATCCAGAACAAGGGCATCGTGCCGGATATCGCGGTGGATCAGTTCTCGGACGGCGATCCCGACGACATGCTGGTGACGCGCGAAGTGGACTACACCAATCACCTCGCGAACACCCAGGATCCGAACGAGAAGAAGGGGCTCGAGGCCCGCGAACAGCGCCGCCTGGATCAGCTGCGCATTCTCGAAGAGCAGAACGACAAGAAGACGCCAGAGCAGCGCGAGAAGGATCGCAACCGCAAGCCGGTGGAATTCGGCAGCGCCGACGACTTCATGCTTCAGCAGGCCCTGAACAAGCTGGAAGGCAAGCCGGTCCAAGAATCGAAGTCGCTGCTCGCGGAAAGCACCTCGAAGCCGCTGACGGCGGGCGCGGCCGCGCCCTCGGCCTCCACGCCGAAGGCCACCACCGCGCCGGCCAAGGCCTCCTCGGCCAAGCCAGCCTTGGTGCCGAACTAAGCGACAGTACGTGGCCCGTTTCTTTTGGCGCAGGCCCTTTTCCCTTTTAGCACCCGCCCGCGCGGCGCGGCCGCGAACGCGCCTAGAATACCGGCAGGCAACCCCAGGCTCTCTCTTTCATCCCGCGATGAACGACGAACAACTGCTCCGCTATTCCCGCCACATCCTGGTCGACGAGATCGGCATCGAGGCGCAGCAGCGCTTCCTCGACGCCCATGCGCTGGTGATCGGCGCGGGCGGCCTCGGCTCGCCGGCGGCGATGTACCTGGCGACCTCGGGCATCGGTGCGATCACGCTGGTCGACGCCGACATGGTCGACCTCACCAACCTGCAGCGCCAGATCCTGCACGTCACCGAATCGGTCGGCCGCAGCAAGGTGAAATCGGGCCGCGACGCGCTCGCGCGCCTCAATCCTGAGGTGGTCGTGCATGCCGTGGCCGAGCGCGCCGATGAGGCCTGGCTTGACGCTGCCGTACAGCGCGCCGACGTGGTGCTCGACTGCAGCGACAATTTCGCAACGCGCCACGCGATCAACCGCGCCTGCGCCGTGCACGGCGTGCCGCTCGTCTCGGGCGCGGCGCTGCGCTTCGACGGCCAGATCAGTAGCTTCGATTTTCGCGATCCGGCCTCGCCCTGCTACGCCTGCGTGTTCCCCGAGGACCAGCCCTTCGAGGAAGTAGCCTGTTCGACCATGGGCGTGTTTGCGCCGACGGTCGGCATCATCGGCGCGATGCAGGCGGCCGAGACGCTGCGCCTGGTGGGCGGCTTCGGCGAACCGCTGGTCGGGCGGCTGATGATGCTCGATTCGCTGCGCATGGAATGGAACACCATTCGCATCGCGCGGCAGGCCGATTGCCCGGTCTGTGGCAGCCGCCACTAAGAGGCCAGTTCAAAAAGACTGCTCGGTACGCCTGAAGATGTTCCAGCAGACGAGGGCGCAGCCGAATTTGAAGAATGCTTCGTGAATGTCAGCTCGACGATCGAAGCGCATGCTAAGACGACGGAAGTTGTGGAGCCACGAGTGAGTCCGTTCAACGACCCAACGGAATTTGCCCAGACCACTGCCATGTGCAGTGCGGCGCCTTGCGATCACCGATTTGATGCCGCGTTCGCGCAATCGTTGACGATGCGGATCGGAATCGTAACCACGATCGGCATAGATGACCTTGGGTCTCTGAAGAGGTCGGTCGCGCGCGCCGCGGATCGGGGGAATCGCGTCGACGAGCGGCGGCAACTGGGTGACGTCGTTGCGGTTCGCGCCGGTCAGGATGGCGCTGATGGAAACGCCATTGGCATCTACGAGGATGGGGTGCTTGGAACCGGGTCGCGTGCGATCCGTGGGGTTCGGGCCAGTTTTTCGCCCGCCCCAACAGTTCGTACCGACGAGGAATCGACGGCAGCGTATAAAAGATCGATCTGCCCGGCCTCGCGCAATTTGTCGAGCAGCGGTTCGTGCAGTCGATCCCATACTCCTGCTTTGCGCCAGTCGTTCAGTCGTCGCCAGGTCGCGCCGGAGCCAAAGCCCAATACGGTTGGCAGATGGTTCCATCGCAGACCGGTTTTCAACGCGAACAGGATGCCATTCAACGCGGCCCGATCCGATACGCGTGGGCGACCAGGATGCTCTTTGCGCCGGGGCTTGGGCTGCGGCAGTAACGGTTCGATCAGTGTCCACAATTCGTCATCAATGATTGGCGCTTCCATCCCTTGGGTTCCGCTGTTCAGACATCCAAGGCTAACAGCTTACCGAGAAAGTAAACAGCCCCTCATTGGTTTTCCTGATTAGTTACTTGACTCCGAGACCATCAACACACGGCGAGGATGAGGTTTTGTCGTAACGGCGGCCCGAAGCAGGCGCGGCACCATCGCGGGCAAATCGAAACGGCGGTTGAAACGGTAGCCGAATTCAGCGAGATAGCGATGGGCATATTTGGCGTGATCGATAGCGTGGCACGTGCCCTTGAGGGCCGTTTTCAGGTTGCCGAGCATCGTGTTGACCCAGCGGAACTCGGAGCGCTGCGCGGGCCTGACGGCCACCGCCCGTGACATGCCGCTCATGACTGGCAGCCTTTTGCGTTACGCCGTCGAAACACCACAGGCCATCGGAAACGACGCACGCGGTGGGCATCAGGCTGCTGGCCGCCCAGACCTCAAGGGCCGCTTTGGTAAAGCCCGGCACGGGCGAGAGCCGCATGAACAGAGGGCGGCCATCGTCAGAGGTCTGCACGGCCGCTACAAACGGCGTCTTGCCGGGCGCGCCACGCCCAGCCTTACCGCCGGAGCGTTCCCCGCCCAGATACGCGTCGTCGACCTCGACCCGTTCGTCGAGCCGGCGTCGCTCTTCGCGCAGCCACATGGTCTCCAGCAACTTGTGCTTGATGAGCCAGACCGTCTTGTAGCTCACGCCCAGCTGGCGTTTGAGCTCCAGTCCGCTGATGGCGTTCTTGCTCTGCGTCACCAGGTAGATCGCCAGAAATCAGGTCGTCAGCGGCAATTTCGTCTTCTCGAATATCGTTCCGACGATCGACGAGCATTGGTACCGGCAGGACTGGCTCAGGCATTCCTACAGTCGCCGGCCGTTGTAGGCGCTGGCGTAGCGCGTGCCCTTGCATCAAGGGCACACACCCAGCCATCGGGCCAGCGAGACCCGACCAGCGCGGCCTCGCATTGCGCTTCGTTGCCGTACTGCTCCTGAAATTCTTTCACCGACAGACCGGCTTGAAACTGGATTCTATTCATGGGCATGGCGCACGCTCCGTAAGCATCTGGCAAGCGATACTTGATTTCACGACTGCTTCGGAGTCAAGTAACTAATCAGGTTGCTTTTTGAACTGGTCTCTAAGACACGATTTTTCGATCAGGTGGCAAGTGGCAAGAGCACTGCTTGACGGGCTTCGAGGGGTGTCTTGAAGCCCAGTTTTTCGAGATGCCATTCGCGATTCTATCGGTCCTTGAACGCGACGGCGACGGCGGCGGCACGAACTTCTTCAACGTTTTTGAACAGACCTCCGTGAATGGCTTGCTCCTTCATGGTCCGATTGAAACGTGCGGCGGCTCCGGTTTTTATAAACACAGATTTGGGGTACAACGCATCCAAACTGGAGTCTGAGATGTTGAAGAAGGTAGCCGTGCAGGAAGTTCCGCTGGCGGCGACGGAGGGCGCGCGTAGCGCGGCCGTAGACGCCGCCAGCGCGGCCGAATTCAAGCGCTGGTCCGTCGGGCGCAAACGCGCTGTTGTCCTCCGCTTGCTGCGCGACGAATTGATTGACGCGGTGTCTCGCGAAGTTGGCGTCACGATCGCCGAGCTCGAACAATGGCGCGAACTCGCCCTGGCAGGCATCGAAGCCGGTCTGAAGTCGCGCCAGACCGATCCGTTGGAAGTCAGGCTCAAGGAAGCCGTGCATCGCGTCGGCGAACTGACCATGGAGGTCGAAATGCTGCGCATGGAGCGCGAGCGGCAGGAACGCCGCCCTTTGATCGTCCGAAACTCGTTGACATGAGCCACACGATCTCCGCGACAGGCAAACCCTTCGGATTGCAACGGGTATGCCAGGTGCTCGACTTTCCGCGCTCCACGATCTATGCCGAGCGCGGCAGGGCGCTCAACAAGGTCACCCCACTTGCCCCTGTCCAACGTGGCCCGAAGCCCAAGGCGCCCGATCACGAGCGGCTCGCAGCTGTTCGCGCCGATCTGACTCGCACGCCGTTCGTCGGCGAAGGGGCGCGCAAGGTCTGGGCACGCTTGCGCATTCAGGACGACAGCCGCGTGTCCCGCGCCCGTGTCTCGCGGCTGATGCGAGAACACGGCCTGCTTTCGCCCCATCGGCAACCGCAGAAACCGCCCAATGCTCACGATGGTTGAATGATGACTGATCGGCCTAACGAGGTGTGGGGCGCCGATGGCGCCAAGGTTCAAACCGTCGATGAGGGCCTGGTCTGGATCTTCGCTACGGTTGATCATTGCGACGCGGCGTGTGTTGGCATCCACGTCACCAAAGTGGGCGACTGCTTTGCCGCACTGGTGCCAATCAGCCAAGGGGTGAGCGAGCAGTTCGGATCGGTCGAAGCTGATGCCGGCCGCGGACTGTCTCTGCGAATGGATCACGGCTCGCAGTACAGGTCGGACGATTTCCGCGCCCCGCTCAAGTTCTGGGGGATTACGCCGAGCTACGCCTTCGTCGCTGAGCCGCAGACCCACGGCGGCGCCGAGCGTTTCAATCGGACCATTAAGGAGCAAGCCATCCACGGACGGCTGTTCAACAACGTTGAAGAAGTTCGTGCTGCCGCCGTCGCGTTCAAGGACCAATACAATCGCGAATGGCGTCTCGAAAAACCGGGCTTCAAGACACCCTTCGAAGCCCGTCAGGCACCGCTCTTGCCAATTGCCGCCTGATCGCAAAATCGTGTCTAAACAACCGGATCCGGTACACCAGCCCACTGGAAACTCCCACAGCTAAAGTAACTTTTCCCGGAAAAATGCGCACGCAATCCATCGACGTTACTGCCAATCACACCCCTGTGATGCAGCAATATCTGCGCATCAAGCGCGAACATCCCGATACGCTCGTGTTCTACCGGATGGGTGACTTCTACGAGCTGTTCTACGACGACGCCGAAAAGGCCTCGCGTCTACTCGACCTGACCCTGACGCAGCGCGGTGCCTCGGGGGGCAACCCGATCAAGATGGCCGGCGTGCCGCACCACGCGGTCGAGCAATACCTGGCGAAGCTGGTGAAATTCGGCGAATCGGTGGCGATCTGCGAACAGATCGGCGACCCCGCCACTTCGAAGGGCCCGGTCGAGCGCAAGGTGGTGCGAGTGGTCACGCCGGGCACGCTGACCGACGCGGCGCTGCTCTCCGACAAGGCTGACATCTACCTGCTCGCGCTGAGCTTGGGCCACAACAAGCGCGGCGTGCTCACCAACGTGGGCCTGGCCTGGCTCAACCTCGCCAGCGGCGCGCTGCGGCTGACCGAAATCGCGCCCGACGAACTGGGCGCGGCGCTCGAACGGATCCGCCCTGCCGAAATCCTCGCCGCCGACGCGGCGATCGAGGCCATACCGGCCGGTGCCGGCGCGGTCACGCGCGTGCCGGCCTGGCACTTCGATATCGCCTCGGGCACCCAGCGCTTGTGCAGCCAGCTCGACGTCGCTAGCCTCGAAGGTTTCGGCGCGCCCTCGCTGACCAGCGCCTGCGGCTCGGCCGGCGCTCTGTTGCTGTACGCCGCCTCCACGCAAGGCCAGCAGCTGCGCCATGTGCGCAGCCTGAAGGTCGAAACGGAATCCGAATACATTGGCCTCGATCCGGCCACGCGCCGCAACCTCGAACTGACCGAAACCCTGCGCGGCACCGAATCGCCGACACTCTACTCGCTGCTCGACACCTGCGGCATCACCATGAGCAGCCGCCTGCTGCGCCACTGGCTGCATAATCCGCCGCGCACCTCGGTGGCCGCGCAAGCACGCCAGCAAGCCATCGGCGCCCTGCTCGAGGCAGTCGGCGATGCCAGCCTCGACAGCCTGCGCAGCACGCTGCGCCAGGTCGCCGACGTGGAGCGCATCACCGGTCGCCTAGCGCTGCTGTCGGCACGCCCGCGTGACCTCTCCAGCCTGCGCGACACCTTCACCTCGCTGCCCGAACTGCGCGCGCGCATCACGCCAATCGCCCAGCACGCCAGTGCGCTCGCGCGCCTGGAAGCCGTGATGGAGCCGTCTGCCGGCTGCACCGACCTGCTCACGCGCGCCGTCGCCCCCGAGCCGGCCGCAATGGTGCGCGACGGCGGCGTGATCGCGCGCGGCTACGACGCCGAACTCGACGAGCTGCGCGACATCTCCGAGAACTGCGGCCAGTTCCTGATCGACCTGGAAGCACGCGAACGCGCCCGCAGCGGCATCGCGAACCTGCGCGTCGAGTACAACAAGGTACATGGCTTCTATATCGAGGTCACGCGCGGCCAGACCGACAAGGTCCCCGACGACTACCGCCGCCGCCAGACCCTCAAGAATGCCGAGCGCTACATCACGCCCGAGCTCAAGACCTTCGAGGACAAGGCGCTGTCGGCGCGGGAACGCGCGCTGTCGCGCGAGCGCGCGCTCTACGACGCGCTGCTGCAGTCGCTGCTGCCACATATTGAGGAATGCCAGCGCGTGGCGGGTGCGCTGGCTGAGCTGGACCTGCTCTGTGCCTTCGCCGAACGTGCCCGCGCGCTCGACTGGGTCGCGCCGCGCTTCTCCGACGAGATCGGCATCGAAATCGAACAGGGCCGCCACCCAGTAGTCGAGGCGCAGGTCGAGCAGTTCATCGCCAACGACTGCCGGCTCGGCAACGAGCGCAAGCTGCTGCTGATCACCGGCCCGAACATGGGCGGTAAATCGACCTTCATGCGGCAGACCGCGCTCATTGCGCTGATGGCCTATGTCGGCAGCTACGTGCCGGCGAAGTCGGCCTGCTTCGGCCCGATCGACCGGATCTTCACGCGCATCGGCGCCACCGACGACCTGGCCGGCGGACGCTCGACCTTCATGGTTGAGATGACCGAGGCCGCGGCGATCCTCAACGACGCAACGCCGCAGAGCCTGGTGCTGATGGACGAGATCGGCCGCGGTACCTCGACCTTCGACGGCCTCGCGCTGGCCTGGGCAATCGCGCGTCACCTGCTCTCGAACAACGGCTGCTACACGCTGTTCGCCACGCACTACTTTGAGCTGACGCAGCTGCCGGCCGAATTCCCGCACGCGGCCAACGTCCACCTGTCGGCGGTCGAGCACGGCCATGGCATCGTGTTCCTGCACGCTGTCGACGACGGCCCGGCCAACCAGAGCTACGGCCTGCAGGTCGCGCAGCTCGCCGGCGTGCCGTCCGCCGTGATCCGCGCCGCGCGCAAGCATCTCGCGCATCTCGAACAGCAGTCGGCGGGTCAACCGACGCCGCAGCTCGACTTGTTCGCCGCGTCGCCGCCCGCCTACGACGACGAGCCCGATTTTGAACTGTCCGAAGCGCGCGAACTTGCACCGGCCGCGCCGCACCCTGCACTCGTGCGTCTGCGCGAGATTGACCCGGACAATCTCAAACCGCGAGAGGCGCTCGGCCTGCTCTACGAACTGCAAACCCTCGCCGCCCGGCAGGCGGACGATGATCTGGCGCACTGATCGGCCACCGCTGGCGAACTGTGGCGACGCGCGTGCGCCCCGCTTAGGGCTTGCGGCCGCGATAACGGCTGCTGCGCTGTTGCTGGCCACTCTGACCACCGCCAACACGGCAGCGGCACGCGTGTCGGATCGCGGTTACGCGTTCGCGGTACTGAGCGGAACGCTCAACAGCCCAACCGACGAACCGGCCGCGGCACGCCTGCTAGATGCCATGTCGCGCGATCGCTCGGTCGCGTTCGCGATCTACGACGGCAACCTGAAGAGCACGCGCGGGACCTGCCGCGACAGCGTCTATGACACGCGCGTCGCACTGTTCAAGGCCTCGCGCGTGCCCGTGTTCTACGTGCCGGGCCAGGCGGACTGGGCCGCCTGCGCACTGGAGGAAAACGGCGGCTACGACGCGGTCGAACGCCTCGATTACCTGCGCCAGACCTTCCTGGCCGATTCCGAATCCTTCGGCCAGACGCCGCTGCCGCTCACACGAGAAAGCGAGGTGGCGCGCTTCCGGCCGTTTCGCGAGAACATCCGCTGGACCCAGGGCAACGTGGTCTTCGTGGCGCTGAACGCGCCTTCGCCGAACAATCGCTACCTGACGGCCGGCGGGCGCAACGACGAATTCGAGGATCGCGCGATCGCCAGCGCATTCTGGATCGATCACGCCGCCGAAACCGCCAAGCGCTGCAATGCGCGCGCTGGTCGTCGTCATCGAAGGCGATCCACAGTTCCAGCACCACGAATGCGAACGCTTTGCCTGGTTGCGCTTCGGGCGCTCGCGCGCCCGCGACGGTTTCCTGGAGTTCAAGCGCGCGCTGGTGAAGGCCACCCAGACCTTCCCCGGCACGATCCTGGTGATTAACACCGGCGACGAAGCGTTGCGCGCCGGCTTTCGTATCGACCAGCCGCTGCATGACGAGAAAGGGGATCGGGTGACGAACCTGACGCGCATCGCGATCGCGCCACGTGAGCGGCTCGTGCAATGGGTCAGGGTCACGGTGAATCCGGCCGGACGGCCGATGTTCGGAGTGGGATTGCAGGGAGGTACCGAGCAACCTGCCGGTGCCGCCGGCCCTGCCGGAATTGCCCGATCCGGCCTCGAACGGCTTGCCGCTGCAGCCGGCCTCGATGGGCAACCCGCCAATCATGCCGCCCGCTTCGACGCCGGGCGGCCAGCCTGCCTCGATGCGGGACGGCGGCTACTGAGCGAAGCCAGCGGGAACGAAACAAGGCGCAAAACAAAACGGCCGGCAAGCGCTGGCCGTTCAACCATCGATCAGTGCAGCGTGCGACCCTGGGTCGGCTCCTCGTCGTTCTCATCCTCGTCGACTATCTCGAGCCCTTCGGCACCATGGGCATGCTCGTGCTCGATCTCGTCCTCGGTGGCGGCGCGAACGCCCTTGACGGTCAGCGCAAAACGCAGCGCCATGCCGGCCAGCGGATGATTTCCGTCGAGCACGACCTTGTCCTCGGCGATGTCGGTGACCGTGTAGATCAGCGAATCGTCTTCCTCGTCACCGTCTTCCGGCGTGCCTTCGAACTGCATGCCGGCTTCGAGCGACTCGGGGAAACGGTCGCGCGGTTCGATCTTCACGAGTTCGGGATCGTAATCGCCGAACGCGTCCTGCGGCTCGAGCTGGATCTGCGCATCGTCACCCGATTCGTGGCCGTCGAGCTGTTCCTCAATCTTGGGGAACGTGCCATCATAGCCGCCGTGCAGATAGATCATCGGCTCGTCGCTTTCCTCGATCAGGTTGTCCTGCGTATCCGACAGCTTGTAAGTTACCGAGACGACGGTGTTTTTTGCGATTTTCATCCAATTCTCCCAATTTTCAGCGGCATTATACGATGTCCAAACGGTCCGAAGCCGAACCGGCAAACTGCGCACGAGCCCCGATCCAGAACGAATCCGGCACCCTCCAGCCCGATACGCCGACCCGGCTGCTCGGCCAGCTGACGCCGTCGCAATTCATGCGCCGCTACTGGCAGAAAAAGCCGCTGCTGATCCGCCAGGCGATCCCCAATATCGTGCCGCCGCTGTCGCGCGACGCGTTGTTCGAACTGGCCGCCGACTACGATACGGAATCGCGTCTGATCACGCATTTTCGTAACAGATGGCAACTGGAACAGGGCCCCTTCGAGGACGAGGCGCTGCCTTCGGTGAGCAAGCGCGAGTGGACCCTGCTGGTGCAAAGCGTGGACCTGCACGACGATGCCGCGCGTGCGCTGCTCGAGCGCTTCCGCTTCATCCCCGACGCACGACTGGACGACCTGATGATCTCGTATGCGAGCGACGGCGGAGGTGTCGGCGCGCACTTCGATTCGTACGACGTATTCCTGCTCCAGGTACATGGTAAGCGCCGCTGGCGCATCGGCGCGCAGAATGACCTGGCGCTGCGCGAAGATCTGCCGCTGAAGGTGCTCGAGCATTTCGAACCGACCGAGGAATGGGTGCTGGAACCGGGCGACATGCTCTACCTGCCGCCGCACATCGCGCACGACGGCATCGCCGAAGGTGAATGCATGACCTGTTCGATCGGCTTTCGCGCGCCGTCGGCGGGCGAACTGACGGGGCAGTTCCTCTACTATCTCGCCGAGCGTGGTGCGCTGCGGCAAAGCCCGCGCACAGGCGAAATGTATCGCGATCCGAAGCAGCCCGCCGTGACGCGCCCCGCCGAGTTGCCCGCGGCCCTGGTGGAGCGCGTGGCGACCATCCTGAACGGCATCCGCTGGAGTTCGCGCGACATCGAGGCCTTCCTCGGCAGCTACCTCAGCGAGCCGAAATCGAACGTGGTGTTCGACGCCCCGGAGGATCCGCTCGATGAGGACGATTTCATCGCGCAGGCGAGCCTCCACGGGATTCGCCTCGACAAAAAAGCGGCATTGATGTATAACGCGCGATCGTACTTCATCAATGGCGAAGAAAATCCGCTCTCAGGCAGCTCGAAATGGCTGTCTGAACTGGCCGATCGACGCTACCTGGAGGCGAAACGCTTTGTAACACACTCCAGACATCTCCTCATGACAGCTTTGCTTCACGAGTGGTATTGTGCGGGCTGGATCAGGCTAGGGTGAGCTGCAGTCGGCTTATCCTGGCAGGACGCCCATACAGGCCAAACTTGTATGGGAAAGACAACGTATTGACCCCGCATTTGTCGACGGTCGATAGGAAAGTGCATATAATTTCCGCCCAAGCCGTAGGGAAGATTCACGCTCTGGCAGTGCATCTCCACAGCGGCCCAGGTCGGTGTTGGAGCACATTACCGGTATTGTTTCGCGCTGTTGCTTACCTTTAACCATAAAAGGACGTGATCATGAAGAAATCCCTCCTCGTAGCTTCCCTGTTGGCCGCCGTTGCACTCGCTGCGTGCAATAAGAGCTCGGACCAAGCTGCTTCGTCGACTGCTAGCGACGCATCGGCAGCTGCTTCGTCGGCTGCCTCGGCTGCTTCGGACGCTGCATCGAGCACGGCTGCTGCGAGCGACGCCGCATCGACTGCTGCTCCGGCTTCGGGCGCGAGCCAGTAAGCTGGGATCAGCTTACTCTGATACGAAAACCGGCCCTGGGGCCGGTTTTTTCGTGGTGGTGCGCCCAGCATGGGCGCAATCTTGGAGGTGTAAGTCCTCCCGTGAGTTGACCACAGCGAACGAAGCGAAGCGCAACTGCGTGAGGGTGACCGAGCGTGGGGAGGAAGCGTGGAGCGAAGC
>JAYFRX010000024.1:0-15346 GCA_040946945.1 Burkholderia sp.
CCATGCGCACGGCTTCCAGCATGAATTCCTGCGTATATCGAGCTCTCGGATTACCCATCTTCCCTTCCTCCTTGCGTGAGTTTTACACACTCAGCAAGGGATCCATTTTTTGCGGGCAAGCTCACACAGCTTCAAACAAGCGGTACATCGGATCGGCACATTCGCATACCACTTCTGGATGCAAGACATGAAGCCGCTTAGCCGCAGAAACGGCGATCAATACCTTCATCGCGAGTCGCCCGAGTACCGCAACGCCGTCAAGCGCAAGACCCACGCCTATCACGTCTTCATTCAGGCTGGCATCGTCTGTCAGGGACTGCTTCAGTACCTGTCAGCGGTATTCCCTTCACTCGTCTGGAGTTCCTTTGGATCCTGGCTGCGCACCATCCGCCCCGGCATCCCTCCATCGGAGTTGGTCGTCGCCAGTGCACTACGCCAATGCCTGCCCGAATTTCTCGTGAATAGCGCCAAAACCAATTTCTTCGCGAAATTCATCGCCGAAAGGCAGGACCCTGACACCTTCGAGATGTTCCGACTGGCCACATAACCCCAAGACTGTGCCGAACTCGGCACTCTTGAGCGTTGTATCTAAACGGATAATACGCTGGCAGAAGAAAGAATAAGCAGGTCAGGCGATCAACCCGATTGCCTTACGCACGAGGGCAGCATCTATCTGCCCTGTCTCTGCGCCCGACTGGTACACAAGGGCGACAAGCTTCGCTTTCCTACCAGCGTCTAGTGACAGCTTGGCGCTTGTAAGTTCTCCATCGACGGCAGCCAGAACCGTACACAGCAGATCCTCGTGGACGGTGCCGAAGCGTGGCGGATGCTCACCGCTCAGCATGTAAAGAACATCGAAGCCATGTTTGAGCAAGATCGTCAGATAGCCAGCATCCGGATACCGCTGATCCTTCTCGTACGCAAATTGTGTCTTCCGGTTGATCCCGGTTAGCTCGCATAGGTCTCCTTGCGTCAGGCCGAGGCGCTCGCGCAGCTCCACCAGCCTTGCTCCAAATGTAGAGGGCATAAATTGGGTTAACGTGTTGAAAATGGGGAAAAAATGCCCCATACTGTTAACAAAGTGTCCTTTGTTAACCAGTATACGGCCCCCGTCTATGTCACTGAAAAGCTTAGAGGAAGTCCGTGCGGAGTTTGATCGGCACGGTATATCGGTAGCGAGCTGGGCGAAGAAGCATGGAATCCCCCGCAACATCGTTATCGGCATCCTGAAGGGAAAACTGAAGGGCAAGCGCGGACACGCACATAACGCGGCCGTGCTGTTGGGATTGAAGGAAGGCGTTGTTACCGAAAAGGACGACGCCGAGTAGAAAAATTACCGACACGCGAGAGGGCCTAGAGAGAACGCGCGTTAGGTAGGACTGGAAATCGATTTGAGAGGTCGTGATGCAGTCAGTATGTCGGAAGACGGGCCGAAGCCTGTCCACAGTATTACAACTTGTTACGGTGTCGTTTGGCGTCTGCTCGATTGCGCATGCGGACTGTTTGGACGATGCCGCTGCTTTTCATCACGTCGATGTGCGCCTGGTGCGCGGAATTGCGCAGGTCGAATCCGGCATGCGGCCGAGCGTCACCAACACAAACGGCAACGGCAGCACCGACTACGGCCTCATGCAGATCAACAGTTGGTGGTTGCCGACGCTCGCCCGCTACGGCATCCGGCAACAAGACCTCTACGACGCCTGCACGAACGCCTATATCGGCACGTGGATTCTGGCGAAGAACATTCGCCAGCTCGGGCTGACATGGGAGGCAATCGGCGCTTACAACGCGACTTCGCCGGACAAGCGCCTTGTGTATGCCCGCAAGGTCTATCGGGCCGTCATGGCCTCCGCAAACACGTCGGCACCGACCATGCCGATTTTCCCCGCTTCGTTCACTTCGCCGGCCAGCGCCGGCGCGGCACCTAACGTCCGCGCTCGAGCTGCGCGTCGTCATCGCACCGATTCTCCCGATCGCACTCTCGTTGCGTACGAGAGCCAACAGTAAAGGAGCCGACATGCAACAGCTTCTTCCGCCCGTTCCGTATCCAGATGCCAGCGAATTCAAGATGCTGGAAGCCCTCGTTACCGACACCGTTTCCGAGGCTATCTCGTCAGGTCAGGCAGCAGGCCAGTTCCACGGTTGGCACGTCGAGGCATGGACGAGCGAAACGAGTCTGGTTCACCGCGCGCACCTGCGCATCCTGTTCGGCAATGCGTTGTGGCAACAGGCCGACTGGATTCTTGACTGGCCGATCGCCGGCCGCACGGTTCATTAAGGCGGGCGTGACGAATGGACAGGCTAACCCGCGACGCCGCGCTCGAGACGCTGCAAACTCATCTGGAAAGCGTGTGGCCGCTTTTCAATAACGCAGAGAATCAGGAAATCATGATTAACCGGCACGATAGCGTGTGGGTTGAGAGCGCCGGCACGATGACGCGCGTAGAGGGCTGCGAGATTGACCCGTCGCAGCTCAATCGCGCAATCACAGTGCTGGCGAACATGAACGACAAGGACGTAACCGCGTCGCCGCTGCTCGACGCACGCTTGCCGGGTTTGCGCATCGCTGCGGCGAAGTGGCCGGTCGCCGTGCATGGCGACATGATGTCGATCCGTAAGCACGCCGAGACCCGATTCACGGCCGATGATTACCTGCGACTCGGCGCGTTCGACGTGCTGCCGCCGACCGCGAATCCGCGTGCGAGCATAGGCGAGGAAGAAGTATTGAGCCGGCTCGTCAACGGTCGCGAGGCAATCCCCGAGTTTTACAAATGGGCGATGCGTCACGGCTTCAACATTCTGTTTTCCGGTGGCACGTCGTCGGCCAAGACTACGCAGCTCAACCAGATCATCGACGTTATGCCGGTGCGCGACCGGATCGTGACGATCGAGGACACGCAAGAACTCAGCGTGACACTTCCAAATTGGGTCGCGCTGGAAGCGAACCAAGGCGTTTCGATTCGTGACCTTGTGAAGTTCTCACTTCGTATTCGTCCGGATCGAATCATCGTCGGTGAAACACGCGGGGCAGAAGCCTTTGACGTGCTGGAAGCACTCAACACCGGCCACGATGGCTCCGTGCTTTCCCTCCATGCCCCCTCGTCCGAGATGGCACCCACCCGCTTTGAATCGCTCGTTCGCATGAGCGAGGAAGGGCGTCTTATGACCTTGGACGATCTGCGCCGAAAGATCGCATCGACGTTCCGATTCTTTGTGCATGCCGAACGCCAAAAGAACGGTATGCGCGGCCCGGTCGAAATTCGCGAAGTGTTGGGCGTTGAAGACGGCCGATATGTTTCCCGTTTGCTGTTTCACCGGTTCGGCGGCTCCGAACAAACTTTTTAACTTTACGAGTTTAAAAATGCGCAACTTCAAACTTGGCACCCTGAAGTCTTCCGTCGATCGCGCACTGCACGGCATTCGTGAGCGTGTACACGATGCCCGCGCAGCGTGGCGCGCGATCGTGCGTGACCACCGTGAAACGGTCCGCTTCGCGCTCGTCGCCGTGTGGCTCGGTTCGATTCCCGCGATCGCGCACGCCGGTATCTGGAACGGCGGGCTTTGCAACATCTATCAGCAAGTTCTCGATAACGAGCTGCTGGAAATCGTGTCGCTTTCCGCGCTCGTCGGCGCACTTGTCGCGTGGCTGCTGGACGACGGGCACAGCAAGATCAAAGCAATGATCCTGAAGGCGATGGTCGGCACGCTCGGGATTCTCAATGCACCGCTGTTGTGGGCGCAGGTCTTCAATCACGGCGCGGCCTGCTCGGGGTCCATGTAAATGAGCACGCCCGACGACGAAATCAGCGCCGACAGCGCCGACAAAGAGCCCGTTGATCCGCTCATTGTGGAAGTCAAGTTGACGATGCTCGAGCGCTTCATGTTGCTCGGCATCGATCGCAAGTGGTTCATGGGACAGATCGCGGCGGTCGGCATTTTCGCGGTAGGGCTGAAAACCCCGTGGGTGTTGGGGGCCTTGCTGATTACCCACCCTGTTTTGTGGCTGACGGTGCGCAAAGACCCCGATAAGGTGAATTGCTACATCCGGTACAGCAAGCAGGGCGATTTCTACGAGCCTCGCCAGTCGGTGAATCAGCGTCGCAATACGCGGCCGGTTGGTTTTGGACGAGGGGAACTGATTTGAAGATCCGCAAGCTTTCTCCCTACGACAGCGAGTCGTTGGCACAAATCGGCCAACGCATCAATAACCCATCGCGGCGTTCGTGCGCCGAGCTTGTGCCGTGGCTGTTCCCGTACGACACGAAGCGCGGCGAAATCGTCAACAAGGATTCCGGCGTTGCAGTGACGTACGAGTTTGCCGGCCCGGACACGGACAGTATTTCGACGTATCAGGTGCTCGAAATGCTCGAGCACTTCATCTCGTCGCTGCGTGACTTGGGCCGCCGCCCAGTGACGATCTGGTGGACCGTCCACCGTCGCCGCACTTCGCGCTACCCGACGCGGCCGATGCCGGATCGCATGTCTCAGATTGTCGATGACGAGCGGCGCAACACCTTCGAGAAGGAAGGCAACTACACCAACCGCCATTACTTCACGCTCGTATTGCGCCCGGAGGTCGGTATCGACCGTTTCGCGGGCCGCGTTGTACATGGCGTGACCAACGATGAGCTGTCAATTCCACGTGCTATCTGGCAGGCGATCCGCGCTTCGTTCTCGGATCAATACCTGTTCGCCTATACGGCGTCCGAACTGCCGGCCGTCATTGAGGCGTTCGAAGCGAGCGTGCAAGGCTTCATCGCTTCGAACAGCAACCTGACAGCTTGGCGGCTGGCTGGCAAACGTTTGGGAGCGTTCATGCACAACGTTTGTTCGCCACCGTCGGACGACGTGACAGAGATGGAGATTCCAGACACGCCAGCGCTCGACCTTGAAATGTGCGACACAGAGGTTGCGGTCGGGCATGACTACCTGCACTTCTATTCGAACGGGCGTTGCCGGTTCGGGATCGCGGCCGGCGTACCTGGCCGTCGCGATTTTTGGGCGAAGCGCGTTTCTACTAAGTCGCTCGACGGGCTGCTAAAAATCAAGGGCGAGCTGACGATTAGCCACTGTTTCAGGCTCACGTCGCAGGGGACGGCGAAGCGCTTCATCGACAGCATCCGGAAATACCACGAAGGCCGTAGCTTCGACGTGCGCGCGCTGTTTGCCGCTGCCCTGAAGGGGGGCGATACCAGCAACCAACGAAAGAACGAATCTCGCACCAAGGCCGCGAAGGACGCCAACACGCGCGCGGGCAAGGTCGAGATGGCCGAAGAACAATACGGCTTCTACAACCTCTCGATCGTCTCGTATTCGCCCGTCTACGAAGAAACGCCCGAGAACGTGCATGAGGCCGCGCCGAAGGCATACGCGCAGGCTGTCGCCACCCACAAGGCTGTCGAGGAAGTGTTGCGCGGCGCTCAGTTCGCGCCTGTGCGCGAAACGCTTCACGCCCTGTCCACATTCGCGACGACGATCCCCGGAATGTGGCGCGAATGCGCGCGCTGGTCGTTCATCGACACGGAGGTGCTGTCGCGCCTGCTGCCGCTGCGCGGCGTCTCGGCCGGCAACATGTACAACCGGCACCTGTCGCGCGAGCTCGGCGAGCGCATGCCGGCGCTCGCCGCGTTCATGACCGAGTACGGCACGCCTTTCTGGTTCACGGGCTACATGATGGACTTGGGCCACATGCTGATTTGTGGCCGTTCGGGCTTCGGCAAAACGATCTTCATGCTGTTGTGCGCGACGCTGTTCCGTAAGTATCCGAACCTCAGAATCTACGGCTTCGACCTGAAGCTGTCGATGCGTATCCCGACGATCCTCCAAGGCGGGCGATACCTTCAATTCAACCCCGATGCTGACGGCATTTCGCCCGACGAGCGCGCGACGTGCGGGCCGCTGGTGCTGCTCGAGCACGACCGGCACTTGCCGTTCCTCATGGACTGGATTTGCATGCTCGTCGGCCAGCGCGGTTATCGCGCGACGGCCGACGATCGGAGCGAACTCGAGCAGGCGCTGCGGGCTGCGCAGAAGAAGCGCAACTTGTGGCGGCTGCAATCGATTCACGCGTCGCTGCCGAAGAACGGTCAGTTCGCGAAAGAGCTGGCAACGTGGGTCGGCAGCTCGGTTGACGCGCACTACTTCGACAACCTCTCGGACAGTTTCAGTGAGGCCGAGTGGGTGACGATCGCGACCGACAAGATCATGAGCAACAAGGCTGTTGCACGGCCGTTTCTGTCCTACGCAACGTATCGCATTCGCGACTCGCTTGAGCAGCGCCGTGCACGCGGCGAGCTTGGGCCGACGATCATCATGCTCCCCGAAATCTGGAACCTGCTGGACGACGAGGATTTCGCACGCCAGATCGGCGCTTGGATCGTGATGATGCGAAGCCTGCTCGGGAATATCTGGATGGATGCGCAGACGCCCGAACAGGTGTCCAGCTCGTCAATCTGGCCGGCGATCCGCGACAACGTAGCGATCCGCGTGTTCGTTCCCGTCAAGGACTTCAAACCAGCCACGAAACAGGCTTTCGAACGCGATTTTGGCATGGCCGAGGCGCAAATCGCGGCGATCAAGGAATGCCGACCGAAGAAGGACTATTTCATCTCGGAGGACGGCGGGCTGTCGCGGCGGGTATCGGTGCCGCTGTCGATCGAGTCGGAAGCAATCTTGCGCTCGGAATCGAGTTCGCAAGTGCTGCTCGATCGGCATATGAGGTCGGGTGATCCGAACTGGCGCGACAACTATTTCAGGGAAGCGGTTGAGCAAATCCGGCGGGAACGGGAATCCGCCAAACGTGAAGAGGAGCATGACGATGAAGACGACGATGATGAAGAACGGAAAGCAGCGTAGCGGGTCCGCGCGCCTCGCGCTCGTGCTCGCGTTGTGCGCGGCCCCTGTTGCGGCTTACGCCGGCGGGGGCGGTGCCACGGGCGGGTCAACCGAAATTACGCAGCTCATGAATCACGCCGAGCTGGTCACGTCGGTTGCCAAGCAGGCCGAGATGGTCGAGCAGAACATTCAGGCTCAGATTACCCGCCTGCAAAACCTGATGCAGATGCCGTCGCAAGTGCTGTCGAGCGCGACGATGCCGTATCGCTCGCAGATGAGCAATCTGCAATCACTGTACAGCAGCATTTCCGGGCTGCAACAGGCCGCCAGTCAGACCAGCGGGCTATTCAGCCGCAGCATGTCGGAAATGTCGGCCACGGGCATGTCACCGTCGCAGTGGCTGTCGGCCTATACAAACCTCGCATCGACGCGAGGCGGCTATTACCAGCAGCAATTGACCAGCGACATGAACAGCCTGAGCACGCTTGCACAGCGCGCCCAAAACCTTCAGCAAGTTCAATCGCAGATTCCGGGCGTCACCGGCAACGTGCAGGGCCTTCAGCTCTTGAACCAGCAGACCGGCTTGCTCGCCGGCGAGATGCTGGACATGCACGCCCTCATGCAACGTCAGGTCACGCAGCAGATGCAGGACCGGCAGGCCGCCGCACAGGGGCAGGCAAATGCTGCGCGACTGATCGCGGCACGGCAAGCCGAGGCGACGCAGCTCAACCAGTCGGAAACGAACTCGATCAACGGGCAGTCGTCGTTTGACCTGTTGAACACCAACAATTAGCGATCTAACGGAGGGATGACGACATGAAATTCATGGGAATCAACGCAGGTGTATGGGCGATCGTGACGTTGCTCGTCGCGATCGCGGGAGGCGTCGCGTATCTCGTCAATGCGAAGCAAGCCGAACAGGCGGCCGAACAGGCAGCAGCCCAACAGGCAGCGCAGCGCCGTCAGGCCGAACAGGTCGAGGCGAATAAGGCGCACCAGAAGCTGCAACACGACCTGAACAATCAAAGCTCGTTCAAGCTGAACTGATCGGCAGGAGGCACCACTGGCATGTTTATTCGATGGATTTTGCTGAATCTCTGTCGATCGCGCAGCGAGCTGCGCGTCGTGCTGCGCGCGGTACAGCGGCACGCCGATGGCCTCGCCGACGATCGCAGCAAGAAGGTCGGCAAGGACCGACGCATCAATCGATCCTTCCGTCTCTCGATGGCAGTCGCGGCCCTCATCGTGTACCGCGAACGGCCGCAACTGTTCGCGCTCGCGCTGCTGTCGGTGCCAGTGGTGGTGGTTCTGTTGTGCGTTCGCCTGGTCGTTTTCGTCTTGAATAATTGGTGAAGAATATGGACGTCATCGGCAGTCTCAACCAGTTTTTCGCGGCCATGCAGTCAGCCGCGGACGCCCTTCAAACGCTGTTCGTACAAGACGGGATCGACTTGCTCGCGGCGCTCGGCGGCATCATGACCTCGTGGTACACGTTTCTCTGGGTTCTCGATCGCGACACCGCCGACTATCTGGTGCGCCTTTTCCGGATGAGCGTGCGCGCGATGGTCATGCTTGCAATGCTGCTCGGTTGGAGCGGCGTCGTGCATAACTACTTCGTCGGCAACATGGACGCGATGGCTAACCGCGTCGCCGGCGGCAAAGCGGACATGACGCAGTTGTTGAAGGCGTTGCAGCAGGCCGGCGAAATCCTGCTCAATGCCGATCGTCAGCGAGCGGCACAGACGTGCGAACAGGTACAAAACACCACGCCTGACGGGCAGGTGATACCCGGCACACATCAGGAGTGCGGCGCAGCCAGCACGCCGACGCCGAGCGATTCCGGTAGCGGCATCGGCGCATCGCTGAGCCGGATCGGCGATTTCTTCGCGACCTTGCCGATTGCACTCGTCACGTTCCTGTTGAAGGGGATTTGCTTCATTGCAATGGTCGCTATGGCTATCGCCTTCATGGTGATCGCGCAGCTCGGCACGTTCCTACTGGACGTTGCTTTCATCCTTGGACCGGTGCTAATCCCGTGGTTCATCTTTCCAGTTGGCGAGTTCCTGTTCGATGGGTGGCTCAAATCGACCATCACCGCCGGCCTATACAAGGTAATCGCGTGGATCTTCCTCGTCATCATTCTGGCCGGTGCCGTTCCGCAGGTTAAGAAGTTCAGCGACGCGATCGCGCAGAACGGAAGCGTGAGCGCACAGGCGTATTTCGATGCCAACTATCTGCCGATGCTCGGACTCACGTTCATATGTGCAATCGGCGCTTTCATCATGTGGCAAGTGCCAAAGATCGCAGCCGGCTATATCGGCGGCGCATCGGCAAGTGCTGACGGTGCAGTGAAGAAGATGTCCAGCCTCGGAGGATTGTTGAAATGAGTACAGCAGTGGAACAGGCCGCCGATAACGCGGGCAAGCAGCCGGTGCCGCCGGGCACTGGCTTGGGGCTGAAGGGTTGGTTCGCTGCCTTTCAGAAACCGGTGTGGGACCAGCGCCTTGCCGTCAAGTGCGCGGCGCTGTTTGCCGCGATCGCGATCGGCGAGTGCGTCGCATTGATCCAGATGGCACAGAACAGCGGGCCAAAGCCGTACTTCGTGGAGCACGACGAGAAGTCCGGGGCCGTGTGGGTTTCGGATCGGTACGCGAAGGAGTACAGCCCGACCGCCGCCAACAAGCGCTACTTCCTCAACAAGTGGGCGACGCGCGTTTTCACTATCAGCCCGGACAGTCAGGACACGATCCAGAAACAGATTCCGATGGCGTCGGGCTGGACCTCCGGTGCAGCCACGAACGAGCTGAGCATTTACACGCTGAAGACCGATCCGATCGGCCAACGAGTCGTTACCACTCCCGGCCTGACTCGCGAGTACGTCGAAAACTCCACCTCATTTTCGCCGGATGGTCACGTCGCTTACATCATTTGCACCCTGATCGAGAGCATCAACGGGAAGCCCGGAAATCCGCAGCAAAAGCTGCTGACGGTCAATTTCCTGACCGATCCATCATTGCTCAAAGATGGCGAGGAAAAGGACAACCCGATCGGCCTGCGCATCACCCACTTTACTGTCACGCCGTACAACGGCTATAACCCCGGAGCCGCACAATGAAGTCAACGCATCTGTTCTACGCTGTCGCGGCTCTGATGGCCGCTAACATGGCTGTCGCTCAAACGCAAGGCGCATCCGATGCGCCGCTGCCGAGCGGCTTCCGAACCGCCTCTAATGCGCCGGTCTCGAGGCCGAGCGCGCCGGCCGCCGCTGGCGTTGCAGCGCCGGTGCCGACAAGCGCCGGCGCGACCACCACGGCCGCGTTGCCGACCGCTGCACCGACCGCTTGCCCGACCGCGACCGTCTGCGCGACGCTGCCGCAGCGAAAGCCCGTCGTGCGCGCGCGTCGCGTCAGCACGCGATCGGAAACGATCAACGGGCCGTATCCGGACCCGGACGATCCGTCGCTCGTGACGTACGACTACGATCCGGACTACAGCTACAAGATCGTTACTCAGGTCGATCAGGAAACGCATATCCAGTTCGCGCCCGATGAGGAAATCGTCGGCGTGTATCTCGCCGATACTGGAAAGCGCTGGCCGAACCACAAGTCGATCACGAAGCGCGACTTGTTCATTTCCGCGCGTGTTGCCGGCCTGCGCAATACCGGCACGATCATTACAAGCAAGCGGCGCTACGAAATCGATTTGCGTTCCACCGGCTCGAATGCGTGGTACCACCGCGTCATGTGGCACTACGCCGATGGTGGCATGGGCGTATCGGGCTCCAGCCGCGTCACGCCGTTCGGCATCGAGTACCCGGGCAATGTGCCGCGCGGCTCCGGATATGCCGCCGGCGGCACGTCGGCCGGCTCGGGCCCGCGCATCGACCTGACGCACGCGAATTACGACTACCAGATCAAGGGTAATGCGCCGTTCGCGCCGACGATGGTGTTTGACGACGGGCAATTCACCTATATGCAGTTGCCGCACAACGCCACGTTGTCAGCCGTGTTCATCTTGGACAAGAACGGTGACGGCGAAATCACCGATTTCGCGCCGATCGGCAACGACTTCTACAAGATTCCGCAGGTCGTGAGCTACGGTATGAAGCTGATTCGGGGCAAGGATGAGGTACGCGTGTTCAATGCGAAGGGCGGTGGATGCGGCCTGTTCGGGTGCGATTCCACGCCGTCCCGCAACCTCTACGGGAGGTCGTGATAATGAGCACGCCTCAGACTCCCCCGCCGATGACGAACGAACCGGGTAAGCGAACCCGTGTCGGGCGCGATCTGGCGAAGTACCTCACCATCGCGTTCTTTTCCACCATCCTTGTAATCGTGCTCGTTCGTGCGATGAACCGCTCGCACGAAACGGCGTCCGAGCGCGCGCAGCGCGAGGCACTTGCCGCCGAGGCACGCAAGCCGGCCGCGTCACCCGATGCGTTGCGCGCGCAGCTCGAGGCACAGCAGGCCCGCACTCGGGCCGAGATGGGCGATAGCGCGTCCGCACCGGCCGCCGCAAGCACGGTCGTCGGCAACGATAAGCCCCTGCCAGCAGGCTACAACACGCCGCAGCAGGCCGCCGGGTTGAGCGACGCCGACCGCCTCGCGCTGCAACGTGCGGCCGACGACGACCAATCGAAGGGCCTCAGTGCGTGGGAGGACATGAGCGGTCGCGCCGGCAACACGACGGCCGCCGGCTCCGGCGACAATGCCATCGCTGACCAGCAGCAGGCATTGCGGCAGCAGCTCGCCAATCACGGCGGAGCCGATCCGGCTGTGCAACTGGCCGCGATGTCGCAGGGCATGCAGCGCACCAGCGTCAGCACGGCGAACGCACAACGGGCCGTCGATTGGCAGAGCGGGGCGAGCGGCAACGCTGAGGACGCGCCGCTTGTGCCGACAGCCTATCAGTCGCCGTATGTCGTGCAGGGCGGCACGCCGATTCAGACCGTCATCCTGCACGGTGCCAACAGCGATATGCCGGGGACGTTCCGGGCCGTGGTCGATCGCGATATTTACGACAGCGTCAACATGAGCTGCAAACTCATCGCGAAAGGCACGAAGATCACGGGCCTGACGAACAACGACGTTGCGATCGGGCAGGAGCGTATGCAGCTCGCTGCGACGAAGATGTTTTTCCCGAAAAGCGACGCTTTCCCGTATGGCGCAAGCATGCGGCTCGACGGCCTTGGGGCCGGGGATCCGAACGGCGAGGCCGGCGTATCCGCCGACGTGAACAACCATTTCTTCAAGATTTTTGGGTCCACGTTCTTGATCGCCGGCGTCGCGGAGCTGATCGGCCGGAACCAGAGCACCAGCGACGGCACGACGATCAACATCAACGGCGGTTCAACGAATGACCTGCGCGCTGCTGCCGGTCAATCCGTTGCACAGACCACGCAGACGATCTTGCAGCGCAACGCCAATATCCAACCGACGTTGCGGCTCCAACCTGGCCAGCCGATGGTTTTCATGGTCAAGCGTGACCTGATGATTCCGCCGCAACTCGTCTCGGGAGACTGCCAATGAAAACGCTTCGAACCATCATCACGGCCGGCGCAATGCTGGCGTGCGTCGCGCTGCAAACCGCGTGCGCCAGTCCGCCGCCGGCGGCCGTCTCCTACAACTTCGGCTGGACGACGAGCGGGGCAGATCAAGCGCGACCGTTTCAGGTTTTTGACGACGGCAGCAAGGTATACGTCCAGTTCGATGACATGAAGCACGTGCCCGCGATTTTTGCGGACACGCCGGCCGGCCGCGTGCTGCTGCAATGGCAAATGAAGTTCCCGTATGCGGTTATCGACCACCCGGAACGGGCGCTGATTTTTCAGGTCGGGCCGTACGAAGCCCGTGCGCTGCGCAGCACACCCATGACCTCGACGCCCTCGAGCGTCCGAACCGGGCAGGCGGCACCGGCGGCCGTTTCGGGCCAAGCGCCGGCGCCGAAGATCCGTAGCGGCGGGGCACGCCGCGTATCCAGCAGTGACGCGCTGTTCTATGTTGTCAAGCAATAAGCCCCTCATTGCGGCCCTGTACGGTGTTGCCGGCGCGGCGATCGCGCTGATGGTCTGGTATCCGGGCCATTGGCCGATCGCCCTGTTGGGGCTGCCGATGCTATGGGCCATCGCCCCCGGCCGCTGGTCGGCCGGCGCGATGTGGGCCGCCTACTATCTTGTCGGCGCGCGCGACATACCCACGATGTGCGCGCGCTTCTTCGCCGGCTACGGCGAGCTGTCGGCGCTCGCCGCGCATGCGCTCGGCGTCGCCTTCTGGCTCGCGCAAGCGGCACTGCTGGCCGCGCCGTGGGCGCTCCTGAAGCCCGCGCGCGACGCTTCCGCCTGGTTGCTCGCGTGGAGGGCCGGCGCAGCGCTCCTGCTCGTCTCGCTGCCGCCGCTCGGCGTGATCGGCTGGCTGTCACCGTTGCACGTCGCAAGCGCCCTCTATCCCGCGACGCGGTGGATCGGCCTGACGATCGCGCTGTTGCTGCTCGCGACGATCGCGGGTTTCCGCCGGCGGCCGGCCGCGATCGTGGCCTGGACGCTCGCAGCGCTCGCGATCCCGGCGCACGTGCTCGCGCTGACGCTGGCCGCGCCGGCTGGCTGGACTGGGCTCGACATGCACATGGGGAAGCTCGACCAAGCCGACTATGCAGCCATGTACGACCGCTCCACCCGCGTGCAGCTCGCCGCGCAGAACGCTTTCGACGCCGGTGCGCGCGTCGTCGTTGTGCCAGAGGAAATTATCGGCATGTGGCGGCCGTCCACGAAATTTTGGTGGCAAGGCTTCGTGTCGAATCTCAGGGCGCACGGACAGACGCTTGTGCTCGGAGTCGATCTGGTGGTTTCCGATGAACCTGTCCGGTACTCTGACAGCGCCGTAGTGGCCGGCGCAGGGCTAGGACGGTTAGACAGTCGCCAGCCGGTCCCGGCAGGCTTGTGGCGACCGGGCGCGGCCGTTAGCGCCGTGCTCGGTAATATTGCGCAAGGTTTTTTGTCGATCGACGGCCGGCGCGCGGCCGTCTCGATCTGTTTCGAGGACTACCTGATATGGCCGCACTGGCGGCTGCTCACCGAGCGGCCGGACGTGCTCATCGGTATGTCAAACGGTTGGTTCAACTCGGACCTAGCCGTGTCGCAGATTCAGTCTCAAAGCGTGCAGTCGATCGCACGCCTCGCCGGCGTGCCGCTCGTGCGCGCCGTCAATCAACAAGTGCCAACGAAGGGATAACCAAATTGAAGAACCAAACCGCTAAATCGCCGCGCCTTGCCCTGCCGATTCTCGCGAAAGAGCCTGAGAAACAAAAGCTCGCCGTGAATCTGGCCGCCGACGTTCACGCCGAATTGCTCGAGTATCAACGAGCCTATCGCGACATGAACCAGACCGAAATTCCGTTGGACGTGATCGTTGAACACGTCCTCGCACAGCACATGAAGCGCGACAAGGCTTTCCAGACGTGGAAAGCCACTCATCCAAAAACGGCTGAATAGGAGAGGCTGTGACATGTACGCCATGATCCGCAGAAGCTTCGGCGGGCTCACCGCCGACTACTACATCCAGCATCTCATTTTAGGGGCAATGGTGCCGGTGTTGCTGTTCGTCACGTCGGGCCCGCGCGCTCTTTCGATGCCGGCGAGCCTGTATCTCGCCGTTGTCGTGAACACGCTGTTGTACCCGTACGCGCGCTTCGTCTACGAACGCGTCGTCGGCTTCGTTATGGGCCGCAACGTCTTTATCGTCAACGCCATCCTTGCGCTGTTCGTGAAGGCGTTGACGATGGCTTTCTGTTGGAGCGTGGCGATCGTGCTGGTCCCGATCGGCCTGTTGTATCTGTACTTCAAACGCCAGAGCTAAGAGCAGCCTCTATGAGGAAAAATCATGCCTACCAATCAAAATCAAACCGATCCACGATTTGTCGCCGGAGCCGTCGTGCTCTTTGTCGTCGCCGGGCTTGTGATGATGTTTCTGTCATGGGTCGCAACGCTGATCGGCGCAAGCTTCATGTCCGTTCTCCGGACGTTTTCTTTGTGGATCGGCTTCGCCGCCCCTGCTATCGCGGCCGGATTTTTCCTGCGTAGCCGCTACTGGACGATCGCACTCGCTTACGCGTGCTGCGCGTGGCCGGCAGCATGGGGCGTGCTCGACAGCATCGCGGCTGATGGCCGCGAAGGCGACAGCGGGCCGATCGACTTCAGCCAATACTCGACGTCGATCGTCAACAGCGGATGGGTCAAATGGGGTGTCTTACTTGCTCTGGTCGCTGCGCTCGTATTCGCGTTCTACCGAGAACGCGACGACTGACAAGAGACACTATCTAGCTAACAAAGCCACAACGCTGCGGGGACCGAGGATGCAACCAGACCGATTCAAGCACTCTGGATGGAGGTTCCCCGCAAGTGAAAGGCACGACGTATCAGCATCTCACCGCCGAGCTGAAAACACTGGACAAACGCATTGAGCGGGCGTGGCAGGCAGAACGGCGGAACGTCCTACAGCAGATTCGTGAGTTGATGACC
>JAYFRX010000025.1:0-15269 GCA_040946945.1 Burkholderia sp.
CGGGTCGACCGCTATCGCGATGTCGACATGGCGATGCGATGGGCGGCCACTGGCTTCCTGGAAGCTGAGAAGCGATTCCGTAAGCTCGGCGGTGCCGACGGACCTCTGGATGCTCGCCGTTGCCTTGCATCGTCCGACCGATAAACGCGTTGACCATGACTTGAAGTCCGCCTAACCTACGAAACCCTGCCGTCCCAACCTTCAACTACGAATGGGACGCCGCCTCGCGACGTTCCTCGGCATGGCGTTCCAGCTCATCGAGTCCGCCGAGAAATCGTGGCACCGCATCCGCGGCGTCGACAAGCTCGAACAGCTTCTGAAGGGCATTCCCTTCAAGGACGAAACCCCGGTGATCGATAGCATACCGGCTCAGCAACCGCGGGCCGCCGATCGCTCGTACACCAGATTTGACAATCGCTCCTTCCAGACGGTGGTCGGCCTGTACCTGAGCCGCCCGAGAATGCCTTGGTCTTGTGCGTGGACGAAAAGAGCCAGTGTCAGGCGCTCGAACGCACCCAACCCATGCTGCCGATGGGCTTCGGCTAGGTCGAAGGCGTCACGCACGATGATGTTCGTCACGGTGCAACCATGCTGTTCGCTGCACTGAACGTGCTCAACGGCGCCGTGCTCGCTACCTGCAAGCCGCGCCACCGGCATCAGGAGTTCCTGTCGTTTCTGCGCGAAATCGACAAGACCGTCCCCGCTGAGCTCGACGTGCCCTGCATCGTGGACAACTACGGCAGTCACCAGCACCCGAAGGTCAAGGCGTGGCTGGCCGCCCGCCCCCCGCTGGCACATGCATTTCATGCCCACCTACAGCTCGTGGCTCAACCAGGTCGAACGCTTCTTTGCCTTGATCACCGACAAGGCGATCCGCAGAGGATCGTTCAGCTCGGTCAAACAACTGGTCAAGCGTATCGATCAATTCGTCTCCCACTACAACGAAAGCGGCAAGCCGTTCATCTGGACTGCAACCGCCGATTCCATCCTCGAAAAGCCACATAGACTTTGTGCGCGAATCAGCGGAACGAAACACTAGAAGGGGTGGGGCGTCGGGGCGGATTTGCCGCATGGTAGAATCGCAATTTTCGTCGTGACTACGGCGTTTTACGCGAAAGGCGGTCCCGTCTTCGCTCCGAAACGATACGGATACATGGATCAATTCGCCAAAGAGACCCTGCCCATCTCCCTAGAGGGGGAAATGCGCCGTTCGTATCTCGATTACGCGATGAGCGTGATCGTCGGACGTGCCCTCCCGGATGTCCGCGACGGCCTGAAGCCCGTGCATCGGCGCGTGCTGTTCGCGATGCACGAACTGAACAACGACTGGAACCGGGCCTACAAGAAGTCGGCGCGTATCGTCGGCGATGTGATCGGTAAGTACCACCCGCACGGCGACAGCGCCGTCTACGACACCATTGTTCGGATGGCGCAGAATTTTTCGCTGCGCTACATGCTGGTCGACGGCCAGGGCAACTTCGGTTCGGTCGACGGCGACAATGCCGCCGCGATGCGCTACACCGAAATCCGCATGGCGAAGATCGGCCACGAGCTGCTGGTCGACCTCGACAAGGAAACGGTCGATTTCGGGCCCAACTACGACGGCAGCGAAAGCGAGCCACTGATTCTGCCGGCGCGGATCCCGAACCTGCTGATCAACGGCTCCTCGGGCATCGCGGTCGGCATGGCCACCAACATCCCGCCGCACAATCTGTCGGAAGTGGTCGATGCATGCCATCACCTCCTGCTCGCTAATCCACAGGCCTCGATCGACGAGCTGATCGAGATCATTCCCGCCCCCGATTTTCCGACTGCCGGCATCATCTACGGCGTCGCCGGCGTTCGCGACGGCTATTGCACCGGCCGCGGCCGGGTGGTGATGCGCGCCACTACGCACTTCGAGGAAATCGATCGCGGCCAGCGCATGGCGATCATTGTCGACGAGCTGCCCTACCAAGTGAACAAGCGCTCGCTGCTGGAGCGCATCGCCGAACTCGTCAACGAGAAGAAGCTCGAGGGCATCTCCGACATCCGCGACGAGTCCGACAAGAGCGGTATGCGCGTGGTGATCGAGATCAAGCGCGGCGAAGTGCCCGAGGTGGTGCTGAACAACCTCTACAAGTCGACGCAGCTGCAGGACACCTTCGGCATGAACATGGTCGCACTGGTCGACGGCCAGCCGAAGCTGCTGAACCTGAAGGAGATGCTCGAATGCTTCCTCGCGCACCGGCGCGAGGTGCTGACGCGGCGCACCATCTATAAAGTGCGCAAGGCCCGCGAGCGCGGCCACGTCCTGGAAGGCCTGGCCGTCGCGCTGGCCAACATCGACGAATTCATCGAGCTGATCAAGGCCGCGCCGACGCCGCCGATCGCGCGCCAGGAGCTGATGGCGCGTTCTTGGGATTCGTCGCTGGTGCGCGAGATGCTGGCGCGCGCCGAGGCCGAGAACGTCACGGCGGGCGGCCGCGAGGCCTATCGTCCGGAATGGCTGAACCCGGCCTTCGGGATGCAGGCCAACGGCAAGTACAACCTGTCCGAGACGCAGGCCCAGGAAATCCTGCAGATGCGCCTGCAGCGCCTGACCGGCCTCGAGCAGGACAAGATCATCGGCGAGTACCGCGAGGTGATAGCCCAGATCGCCGACCTGCTCGACATCCTGGCGCGCCCGGAGCGGATCACCACCATCATCGGCGAGGAGCTGACGGCGGTAAAAACCGAGTTCGGCGACGCTCGCCGCTCGCGCATCGAGCTGAATGCCACCGAGCTAAACACCGAGGACCTGATTACGCCGCAGGATATGGTGGTGACCATGTCGCACGCCGGCTACGTGAAGTCGCAGCCGCTGTCCGAGTACCGGGCGCAGAAGCGCGGCGGGCGCGGCAAGCAGGCCACGCAGATGAAGGAAGACGACTGGATCGAGACGCTCTTCATCGCCAACACGCACGACTACATCCTGTGTTTCTCGAACCGCGGCCGCGTCTACTGGGTTAAGGTCTACGAGGTGCCGCAGGGGTCGCGCAACTCGCGCGGCCGGCCGATCGTCAACATGTTCCCGCTGCAGGACGGCGAGAAGATCAACGTGGTGCTGCCGGTGAAGGAATTCTCGGCCGACAAGTACGTCTTCATGGGCACCTCACTCGGCACCGTGAAGAAAACGCCGCTCGAGGCCTTCAGCCATCCGCTGAAGAAGGGCATCATCGCGGTCGGTCTCGATGAGGGCGATTTCCTGATCGGCGCGGCGATCACCGACGGCGAGCACGACGTGATGCTGTTCTCCGATTCGGGCAAGGCGGTGCGCTTCGACGAGAACGACGTGCGCCCGATGGGCCGCGAGGCGCGCGGCGTGCGCGGCATGCAGCTCGAGGATGGGCAGCAGGTGATCGCGATGCTGGTGGCCGGCGGCGAGGAGCAGTCGGTGCTGACCGCCACCGAGAACGGCTACGGCAAGCGCACCCCGATCACCGAGTACACGCGCCACGGCCGCGGCACGAAGGGCATGATCGCGATCCAGACCTCCGAGCGCAACGGCAAGGTGGTGGCCGCCACCCTGGTCGAGCCGGAAAGCGAGATCATGCTGATCACGACGGCGGGCGTGCTAATCCGCACGCGCGTTTCGGAGATCCGCGGGATGGGACGGGCTACGCAAGGTGTTACACTCATCAGCCTAGGTGAGGGTACCAGGCTTTCAGGCCTGCAGCAAATCGCTGAGGCGGATGCGGACAGCGAGATCGACGCCGACGACGCATCGGAATCGGAGGGCGCCGCCTGATCTGGCGGCTGCCGACCGCCCGACCCGCGCCGCTGAGCGGCTGGATCGGGCGGTGCAAAAATCGTTCATATTTCCATGAGGGAGTGATAATGCAAAAACAATTCAAGCAACTGGTGCTACTGGCAGCCATCGTGCCGACGTTCGCCATGGCGCAGTCGCTGTCGAACCAGGCGCCAGCTTCTGCCGCCGTGGCAGCGGCGCCGATCGACGCCGACAAGAAGGTGGCGGTCAGCGACCTGCTGAACGCCATCGACGCACCGAAGCTGGTTGGCGCGATCGCCAACAGCGCGGAGATGCAGTCGAAGCAGCTCGTGCCGGCGATCCTGTCGGACGCGCTGTCCGAGAACAAGACGCTGACGGACGCGCAGAAGCAGGCTGCCGTGCCGACCCTGCAGAAGAACTCGGTGCAGAAGCTGGTCGACGGTGCCGGCAAGGTGTTCGATTCGCAAGGCTTCAAGAACGACGCGATGCAGGCTCAGTACGACGCTTACGCGAAGTACTACAGCACCTCGGAAATCAAGGACCTGACGACGTTTTACAAGAGCCCGACGGGCCGCAAGTTCATCCAGGTCCAGGACCAGGTCGGACGCGATGTGGTCAACGGCCTGATGCAGAAGTACATGCCGCAAGCGATCCAGGCGACCCGCGCCCAGGCCGACAAGGAAGTCGCGGCCGTCAAGCCGGGCAAGTAAGCACGCGTTCTCGCCTCCGCCGACGCGATCGCGCCGGTTTGGCGGGGGCGGCGTCAGTACGATAATGGCCGTTTGCGCGTGAGCACAAACGGCCATTCCTTTTCTGGCGCGGCATCCGGCGGGTTCCGGGTGCGCCGCGTCCCTACCGAGGTTCTACGATGCGCGTTTTCAATTTCTCCGCCGGTCCCTCGGCTATGCCCGAGGAAGTGCTGCGCCAGGCGGCCGACGAGATGCTCGACTGGAACGGCAGCGGTATGAGCGTGATGGAGATGAGCCATCGCGGCCGCGAGTTCACCTCGATCCATGAAACCGCGCTGGCCGACCTGCGCGAGCTGTTGGCCGTGCCGGACAACTACCGCGTGCTGTTCCTGCAGGGTGGCGGTATTGGCGAGAACGCGATCGTGCCGATGAACCTGCTCGGCACGCGCCAGAGCGTCGACTTCGTGGTGACCGGCTCCTGGTCGCAGAAGTCGTTCAAGGAAGCGCAGAAGTACGGCACTTCGCACCTGGCCGCCACCGGGCGCACCGAGGACGGTTTCACGCGCGTGCCGGCCTTCTCCGAATGGCAGATGTCGGCAGATCCGGCTTATGTGCATTTGTGCACCAACGAGACTATCGACGGCGTTGAGACCTTCGATATCCCCGATACTGGCAGCGTGCCGCTGGTCACCGATGTCTCCTCGCACATCCTGTCGCGCCCGCTCGACATCAGCCGCTACGGCGCGCTGTTCGGCGGCGCGCAGAAGAACATCGGCATGGCTGGCATGACGCTGGTGATCGTGCGTAAGGACTTGCTAGACCGCGCGCTGCCGATCTGCCCGTCGGCCTTCGAATGGAAGACGGTGGCCGCAAACAATTCGATGTACAACACGCCGCCCACCTATGCGATCTACATCGCCGGGCTGGTGTTCAAGTGGCTGAAGGCGCAGGGCAGCCTGGAAGCGATCGAGGCGCGCAACGTCGAGAAAGCGGCGCTGCTCTACGACGCGATCGACGCCAGCAGCTTCTATCTCAACAAGGTCGAGAAAAACGCGCGTTCGCGCATGAACGTACCGTTCTTCCTCGCCGACGAAACGCGCAACGAAGACTTCCTTGCCGGCGCGAAAGCGGGCGGGCTGCTGCAGCTGAAGGGCCACAAGTCCGTCGGTGGCATGCGGGCGTCGATCTATAACGCGGTGCCGCTCGCGGGCGTGAAGGCGCTCGTCGAGTACATGAAGGATTTCGAGCGCAGCCAGGCCTGACGGCTTCGGGCGCGCTCTTCAAGCACGGCATTCAGCATGAACGACGAACTCAACTCCCGACTCAAACCGTTGCGCGAGCGTATCGACGCGATCGATACGCAGCTGATCGCGCTGCTGAACCAGCGCGCCGCGGTGGCGCTCGAGGTCGGCGAGGTCAAGAAGGAATTCAAGGCGCCGGTGTTCCGCCCCGAGCGCGAGCAGCAGGTGATCGCGCGCTTGCAGGAGATGAGCGAGGGACCGCTGGTCGGGGAGCACATCAATGCGATCTGGCGCGAGATCATGGCCGCCAGCCGCTCGCTGGAAAAGACCATCCGCGTGTCCTTCCTCGGGCCGATCGGCACCTACAGCGAACAGGCGATGTTCGAATACTTCGGGAAATCGATCGAGGGGCTGCCTTGCCCGTCGATCGACGAGGTGTTCCGCGGCGTCGAGGCCGGTGCCTCGGAGTTCGGCATCGTGCCAGTCGAGAATTCGGCTGAGGGGGCGGTCTCGCGCACGCTCGACCTGCTGCTGCACACGCAGCTGCTGATCGGCGGCGAGCTGTCGCTGCCGATCCACCACAACCTGCTCTCGCAAAGCGGCAGCCTCGACGGCGTGAAGCGCGTCTGCGCGCATGCGCAGTCGCTCGCGCAATGCCAGTGCTGGCTGGCCACCAACGCGCCGCACCTGGAACGCCAGGCGGTGGCGAGCAATGCCGAGGCGGCGCGCCTGGCGGCCGACGATCCGAGCGTGGCGGCGATCGCCGGCGATCGTGCGGCAATCCATTACGGCCTGCAGATCGCCTGTTCGATGATACAGGACGATCCGCACAACCGCACCCGCTTCGTCACCATCGGCCATGCGCCGACCGGGCCCAGCGGCTGCGACCAGACCTCGCTGATCGTGTCGGTCAAAAACGAGCCGGGTGCCGTGTTCAAGCTGCTCGAGCCGCTCGCGCGGCACGGCGTGTCAATGACGTGCTTCGAGTCGCGGCCGGCGCGCGTGGGCACCTGGGAGTATTATTTCTATATCGACATCGAGGGCCATCGCGACGACGCGGCGGTGACGGCGGCCCTGACTGAGCTCGGCGGCAAGGCCGCGTTCCTGAAGATCCTCGGTTCATATCCGCGCGCGCTGAAGCCCGGGGTGCCGCAGCCACGGCGCGGCACCGCATCGCTCTGTTCATCTCCGCGCGGGCTCCGGCTCGCACGTTTAACCTGGCCCCTGCCGTGTCTGATTTTTCGTTTAACAAACTGGTGATTTTCGGCGTCGGCCTGATCGGCGGTTCAGTACCGCGCGCGCTGCGCGAGCGCGGTACCGCGCAGGCCGGTCGCGTGATCGGCGTCGGCCGCTCGCCGGCCTCGGTCGAACGCGCGCGTGAGCTAGGCGTGGTCGACGCGATTGCCGCGCTCGACGACGAGGCGCAGCTGTGCGCTGCGCTCGACGGTGCCGACCTGGTGCTGCTGGCCGTGCCGGTCGCGCAGACCGGGCCGCTACTGGAGCGCATCGCGCCCCTGCTTTACCCCGCCACGATAGTCACTGACGCCGGCAGCACCAAGTCGGACGTGGTGGCGGCTGCGCGCGCCGCGCTCGGCGACAAGATCGCCCAGTTCGTGCCAGCCCACCCGATCGCCGGGCGCGAATCGGGCGGCGTCGAGGCCGCGCTGCCCGATCTCTACGTGGGCCGCAACGTGGTGATCTGCGCGCTGCCCGAGAACCAGGCCGCCTCGGTCGAACGGATCGATGCGATGTGGCGCGCCACCGGCGCGGTGACGCGCGCCATGGACGCCGCCCAGCACGATCGCGTGTTCGCCGCCGTCAGCCACCTGCCGCACGTGTTGTCGTTCGCGCTGGTCGAGCAGATCCTCGGCGAAGCCGACGCGGAGCTGAAGTTCTCATTCGCCGCCGGCGGCTTCCGCGATTTCACGCGGATCGCGGCCTCCAGCCCCGAGATGTGGCGCGATGTTTGCGTCACCAATCGCAGCGCGCTGCTCGACGAGCTCGACGCCTACACGCGCGTGCTGGCGCGCCTGCGCGATGCGATCGAGGCCAGCGACGGCGCGGCGCTCGAGGCGATGTTCGCCCGTTCGCGCGCGGCCCTCACGACATGGCAGGAGCGCGGCGGCAAGCCCGCCTCCGGCCCGGTTCAGTCTTAACAGGACCTGATTAGTTACTTGACTCCGAGACACTCAACACACGGCGAGGATGAGGTTTTGTCGTAACGGCAGCCCGAAGCAGGCGCGGCGCCATCGCGGGCAAATCGAAACGGCGGTTGAAACGGTAGGCGAATTCAGCGAGATAGCGATGGGCATATTTGGCGTGATCGATAGCCTGGTACGTGCTCTTGAGGGCCGTTTTCAGGTTGCCGAGCACACATCGTGTTGACCCAGCGGAACTCGGGGCGCTGCGCGGCCTGACGGCCACCGCCCGTGACATGGCGCTCATGACTGGCAGCCTTTTGCGTCACGCCGTCGAAACACCACAGGCCATCGGAAACGACGCACACGGTGGGCATCAGGCTGCTGGCCGCCCAGACCTCAAGGGCCGCTTTGGTAAAGCCCGGCACGGGCGAGAGCCGCATGAACAGAGGACGGCCATCGTCAGAGGTCTGCACGGCCGATACAAACGGCGTCTTGCCGCGGGCGCGCCCGCCCAGCCTTACCGCCGGAGCGTTCCCCGCCCAGATACGCGTCGTCGACCTCGACCCATTCGTCGAGCCGGCGTCGCTCTTCGCGCAGCCACATGGTCTCCAGCAACTTGTGCTTGATGAGCCAGACCGTCTTGTAGCTCACGCCCAGCTGCCGTTTGAGCTCCAGTCCGCTGATGGCATTCTTGCTCTGCGTCACCAGGTAGATCGCCAGAAACCAGGTCGTCAGCAGCAATTTCGTCTTCTCGAATATCGTTCCGACGATCGCCGAGCATTAGTACCGGCAGGCCTGGCTCAGGCATTCCCACAGTCGCCGGCCGTTGTAGGCGCTGGCGTAGCGCGTGCCCTTGCATCGAGGGCACACCCAGCCATCGGGCCAGCGAGACCCGACCAGCGCGGCCTCGCATTGGGCTTCGTTGCCGTACTGCTCCTGAAATTCTTTCATCGACAGACTGGCCTAAAACTGGATTCTGTTCATGGGCATGGCGCACGCTCCGTAAGAGGCCAGTTCAAAAACTAATGAGGGGCTGTTTACTTTCTCAGCAAGCTGTTAACCTTGGACGTCTGAACGACGGAACCCAAGGGATGGAAGCGCCAATCATTGATGACGAATTGTGGACACTGATCGAACCGTTACTGCCGCCGCCCAAGCCCCGGCCCAAAGAGCATCCTGGTCGCCCACGCGTATCCGATCGGGCGGCGTTGAATGGCATCCTGTTCGTGTTGACAACCGGTCTGCGATGGAACCATCTGCCAACCGTATTGCGCTTTGGCTCCGGCGCGACCTGCTGGCGACGACTTAACGACTGGCGCAAAGCAGGAGTATGGGATCGACTGTGCATGAACTGCTGCTCGACACGTTGCGCGAGGCCGGGCAGATCGATCTTTTATACGCTGCCGTCGATTCCTCGTCGGTACGAGCTGTTGGGGCGGGCGAAAAACTGGCCCGAACCCCACGGATCGCGGGCGACCCGGTTCCAAGCACCCCATCCTCGTAGATGCCAATGGCGTTCCCATCAGCGCCATCCTGACCGGCGCGAACCGCAACGACGTCACCCAGTTGCCGCCGCTCGTCGACGCGACTCCCCCGATCCGCGGCGCGCGCGGCCGACCACTTCAAAGACCCACGGTCATCTATGCCGATCGTGGTTACGATTCGGATCCGCATCGTCAACGATTGCGCGAACGCGGCATCAAACCGGTGATCGCAAGGTGCCAACATGGCAGTGGTCTGGGCAAATTCCGTCCTGATTAGTTACTTGACTCCGAAGCAGGCATGAAACGAAGTATCGTTCGCCAGATGCTTACGGAGCGTGCGCCATGCCCATGAACAGAATCCAGTTTTAGGCCGGTCTGTCGATGAAAGAATTTCAGGAGCAGTACGGCAACGAAGCGCAATGCGAGGCCGCGCTTGTCGCGTTTCGCTGGCCCGATGGCTGGGTGTGCCCTCGATGCAAGGGCACGCGCTACGCCAGCACCTCAAACGGCCGGCGACTGTGGAAATGCCTGAGCCAGGCCTGCCGGTACCAATGCTCGTCGATCGTCGGAACGATATTCGAGAAGACGAAATTGCCGCTGACGACCTGGTTTCTGGCAATCTACCTGGTAACGCAGAGCAAGAACGCCATCAGCGGACTGGAGCTCAAACGCCAGCTGGGCGTGAGCTACAAGACGGTCTGGCTCATCACGCACAAGTTGCTGGAGACCATGTGGCTGCGCGAAGAGCGACGCCGGCTCGACGAACGGGTCGAAGTCGACGACGCGTATCTGGGCGGGGAACGCTCCGGCGGTAAAGCTGGGGCGCGGCGCGCCCGGCAAGACGCCGTTTGTAGTGGCCGTGCAGACCTCTGACGATGGCCGTCCTCTGTTCATGCGGCTCTCGCCCGTGCCGGGCTTTACCAAAGCGGCCCTTGAGGTCTGGGCGGCCAGCAGCCTGATGCCCACCGCGTGCGTCGTTTCTGATGGCCTGTGGTGTTTCGACGGCGTGCCGCAAAAGGCTGCCAGTCATGAGCGCGATGTCACGGGCGGTGGCCGTCAGGCAGCGCAGCGCCCCGAGTTCCGCTGGGTCAACACGATGCTCGGCAACCTGAAAACGGCCCCTAAGGGCACGTACCACGCTATCGATCACGCCAAATATGCCCATCGCTATCTCACTGAATTCGCCTACCGTTTCAACCGCCATTTCGATTTGCCCGCGATGGCGCCGCGCCTGCTTCGGGCTGCCGTTACGACAAAACCTCATCCTCGCCGTGTGTTAAGAGTCTCGGAGTCAAGTAACTAATCAGGAATTCCGTTGGGTCGTTGAACGGACTCACTCGTGGCTCCACAACTTCCGTCGTCTTCGCATACGCTTCGATCGTCGAACTGATATTCACGAAGCATTCTTCAAATTCGGCTGCACCCTCGTCTGCTGGAACAGCTTCAGGCGTACCGAGCAGTCTCTTTGAACTGGCCTTTAACTAATCAGGTAACAGGATCATTATGGAATTTCTCGATCTCGGTCCGTATTCCCAGGCTTCGGGCACGGTGCGCCTGCCCGGTTCGAAGAGCATCTCGAACCGTGTGCTGCTGCTGGCCGCGCTGTCCGAGGAGGTGACGACGATCACCAACCTGCTAGACTCTGACGATACGCGCATGATGCTGGCCGCGCTGTCGGCGCTCGGCGTGACGCTGTCGCGCGACCGCGGCACCTGCGTGGTGACCGGCACTGGCGGTGCGTTCCCTGTCAAGACGGCCGACCTGTTCCTCGGCAATGCCGGCACCGCGGTGCGGCCGCTGACGGCCGCGCTGGCCGTGAACGGCGGCGACTACCGCGTGCATGGCGTGCCGCGCATGCACGAGCGGCCGATCGGCGACCTCGTCGACGGGCTGCGCCAGATCGGTGCCGCGATCGATTACGAGCAGAACGAAGGTTTCCCGCCGCTGCGGATCCGCCCGGCCGCGATCGCGATCGACGGCCCGATCCGGGGGCGCGGCGATGTCTCCAGCCAGTTCCTGACTGCCCTGCTGATGGCGCTGCCGCTGGTCGCCCAGCCGGGCGGCGCGAGCGTGCTGGAGGTGAAGGGCGAGCTGATCTCCAAGCCCTATATCGAGATCACTATCAAGCTGATGGCGCGTTTCGGCGTGCACGTCGAGCGCGACGGCTGGCAGCGCTTCACGGTGCCGGCCATGCGCTACCGCTCGCCGGGCCGCATCATGGTCGAAGGCGATGCCTCCTCGGCGTCGTACTTCCTGGCGGCCGGTGCGCTCGGCGGCGGCCCGCTTCGCGTCGAGGGCGTCGGCCGCGCCAGCATCCAGGGCGACGTTGGTTTCGCCTCGGCGCTGATGCGCATGGGTGCGAACGTTTCGATGGGCGACGACTGGATCGAGGTGCGCGGGATCGGCCACGATCACGGCAAGCTCGAGCCGATCGACCTGGACTTCAACCTGATCCCCGACGCGGCGATGACGATCGCGGTCGCCGCGCTGTTCGCCGACGGCACCAGCACGCTGCGCAACATCGCCAGCTGGCGGGTCAAGGAAACCGACCGGATCGCCGCGATGGCGACCGAGCTGCGCAAGGTTGGCGCCACCGTCGAGGAGGGCGCCGACTACCTGGTTGTGACGCCGCCCGCGCAGCTGCTGCCGAACGCGACGATCAACACCTACGACGATCACCGCATGGCGATGTGCTTCTCGCTGGTCAGCCTCGGCCGCGTGCCGGTGTGCATCAACGACCCGAAGTGCGTGGCCAAGACCTTTCCCGACTATTTCGACCGTTTCACCGCGCTCGCGAAGCACTGAGCCGTTTGTTCAGATGAAATCGACTCGACTATTCCATCCGACCCCCGTCATCACGATCGACGGCCCGACCGCTTCCGGCAAGGGTACCGTCGCCGCGCTAGTGGCAGCGCACCTCGGTTTCCACCTGCTCGACAGCGGCGCGCTGTACCGGCTCGCGGCGCTCGCGAGCCAGCACTACGGAATCGAGCCCGACGACGAGGCGGGGCTGGTGAAGCTGGTCGACGACCTGCACATCACCTTCCGCGAGGGCTGCGCGCAGCTCGACGGGGTCGATGTCTCGGACCAGATCCGTGCCGAGGCGGTCGGCAACCGTGCCTCGGCGATCTCCGTGCACGGCGGCGTGCGGGCCGCGCTGGTGGCGCGCCAGCGGGTCTTCCGCACGACCCCGGGGCTGGTCGCGGACGGTCGCGACATGGGCACCGTGATCTTCCCCGACGCCGGCCTCAAGGTGTTCCTGACGGCGAGTGTCGAGGCTCGCGCGGCGCGCCGGCATAAGCAATTGATGCAAAAAGGTTTTTCTGCTAGCATTGATAAGTTGCTCGAGGATTTGCGTGAGCGGGACGCGCGAGACAGCAGCCGCGCGGCCGCTCCCCTCAAGCTCGCGGAGGATGCGAAGCTGCTCGATACCTCGGGCCTGACGATCGAACAAGCGGTCGAGCAGGTCTTGGCCTGGCACCGGGAAGCCTCGGACCAGCCGGCCTGACTCTGCCAGCGGCGAAGCGAATCAGGCAGTACCCGCAAGCATGCAGTGGCAGTAGGTGCTTCAGGCGTCTGGCGCGGGCCAGTTACCGAAGCGTGTTTTAACCCTTAATCCCGTGTGGCGATCGCACCGCCAGCCAAGCCAGGTGGCCCAGGCAAGAGAGACGGCGCGGCACCATGCACAATCCGATTTTTATGTCCGACCTGCAAACCTCCACCCCGAATACCGAATCCTTTCCGGCCCTGTTCGAAGAGTCGCTGACACGTCAAGACATGCGCGCCGGTGAAGTGATCTCCGCCGAAGTCCTGCGTGTTGACCACAACTTCGTGGTCGTCAACGCGGGTCTCAAGTCCGAGGCCTACATTCCCATCGAGGAATTCTTGAACGATCAGGGCGAGGTTGAAGTCCAGTCGGGCGATTTCGTTTCCGTCGCGATCGACGCGTTGGAAAACGGCTATGGCGACACGATCCTGTCGCGCGACAAGGCGAAGCGCCTGGCTTCGTGGCTGTCGCTGGAAAAGGCACTCGACAACAACGAGCTCGTCACCGGCACGATCACGGGCAAGGTGAAGGGCGGCATGACCGTGATGGTCAACGGCATCCGTGCCTTCCTGCCGGGTTCGCTGGTCGATACGCGTCCGGTCAAGGACACCACGCCGTACGAAGGCAAGACGCTCGAGTTCCGCGTCATCAAGCTCGACCGCAAGCGCAACAACGTGGTGCTGTCGCGCCGCGCCGTCATCGAAGCCACCCAGGGTGAAGAGCGCGCTAAGCTGCTCGAGACGCTGAAGGAAGGCGCGATCGTCAACGGTGTGGTCAAGAACATCACCGACTACGGCGCGTTCGTTGACCTTGGCGGCATCGACGGTCTGCTGCACATCACCGACATCGCATGGCGTCGCGTGCGTCACCCGAGCGAAGTCCTCTCGGTCGGCCAGGAAGTCACCGCCAAGATCCTCAAGTTCGACCAGGAAAAGAACCGCGTTTCGCTGGGCATCAAGCAGCTGGGCGACGATCCGTGGGAAGGCATCTCGCGCCGTTACCCGTCAGGCACGCGCCTGTTCGGCAAGGTCACGAACATCACCGACTATGGCGCATTCGTCGAAGTGGAATCAGGCATCGAAGGCCTGGTCCACGTGTCGGAAATGGACTGGACCAACAAAAACGTTGCGCCCTCGAAAGTTGTCCAGCTGGGCAACGAAGTCGAAGTCATGGTTCTCGAGATCGACGAAGACCGTCGTCGTATCAGCCTCGGCATGAAGCAGTGCAAGCCGAACCCGTGGGATGACTTCAGCCGCAGCTTCAAGAAGGGCGACAAGATCACCGGTGCCATCAAGTCGATCACCGACTTCGGCGTGTTCATTGGTCTGCCGGGCGGCATCGACGGCCTGGTCCACCTGTCGGACCTGTCGTGGAGCGAGCCGGGCGAGGAAGCCGTTCGCAAGTACAAGAAGGGCGACGAAGTCGAAGCCATCGTACTGGGCATCGATGTCGAAAAGGAACGCATCTCGCTGGGCGTCAAGCAGCTCGAAGGCGATCCGTTCAGCAACTACGTCGCGATGAACGACAAGGGCTCGATCGTCGACGGCGTCGTGAAGACGGTCGACGCGAAGGGGGCCGTCGTCACGCTGACGGGCGACGTCGAAGGCTACCTGCGTGCATCGGAAATCTCGCAGGATCGCGTCGAGGACGCACGCAACGTGCTGAAGGAAGGCGACAAGGTCAACGCGATGGTGATCAACATCGATCGCAAGTCGCGCGGCATCAACCTGTCGATCAAGGCCAAGGATTCGGCTGAGCAGCAGGAAGCCATCCGCGGTCTGCAATCCGACAACAGCTCGGCTGCCAGCGGCACGACAAGCCTCGGTGCGCTGCTGAAGGCAAAGCTCGACGGCCAGAACCAGTAAGCCTTGCGAGGTCTGCTGAAGTATGACCAAATCCAAGTTGGTCGCCCAGTTGGCAACGCGATTTCCGCAACTTGCCCTCAAAGATGCGGATTTCGCGGTGAAAACGATGCTCGATGCGATGTCGGACGCATTGTCCAAAGGGCATCGCATCGAAATTCGCGGCTTCGGCAGCTTCGGTCTCAACCGCCGTCCGGCCCGCGTGGGCCGCAACCCGAAGTCGGGCGAAACGGTGCAGGTACCCGAGAAGTACGTACCGCATTTCAAGCCCGGCAAGGAGTTGCGCGAACGTGTTGATGGCCGTGTCGGCGAAGCGTTGAAGAGCGACAGCGACGACGAGTGAATCGTCTCGTCGCCCGAAGCCCTGCCAGCCGGCATGGCTGTGAAAAGCGTTCTCCCTGTTGTTGTACCGGATGTTGTACCGGATCGGGTTTAATGAGATGGTCACCCCCACCCTACATGCGGGTAACGCGGTAGGGTGTTTTCTTTTTGGAGGACCATCATGCAGAACGTAACGCTGGTTGGCATTGATCTGGGCAAGCACTCGTTTCACC
>JAYFRX010000026.1:0-15200 GCA_040946945.1 Burkholderia sp.
GCGTCGCTCTTCGCGCAGCCACATGGTCTCCAGCAACTTGTGCTTGATGAGCCAGACCGTCTTGTAGCTCACGCCCAGCTAGCGTTTGAGCTCCAGTCCGCTGATGGCGTTCTTGCTCTGCGTCACCAGGTAGATCGCCAGAAATCAGGTCGTCAGCGGCTATTTCGTCTTCTCGAATATCGTTCCGACGATCGACGAGCATTGGTACCGGCAGGACTGGCTCAGGCACTCTCACAGTTGCCGGCCTTTGTAGGCGCTGGCGTAGCGCGTGCCCTTGCATCGAGGGCACACCCAGCCATCGGGCCAGCGAGACCCGACCAGCGCGGCCTCGCATTGGGCTTCGTTGCCGTACTGCTCCTGAAATTCTTTCATCGACAGACCGGCCTGAAACTGGATTCTGTTCATGGGCATGGCGCACGCTCCGTAAGCATCTGGCGAACGATACTTCGTTTCATGCCTGCTTCGGAGTCAAGTAACTAATCAGGTGGATTTTTGAACTGGCCTCTAACTAATCAGGAGAAATCAAATCCTCGGGCAGGCAGCACGAAGCCTCCCATCGGCGCGTCAGCCGTTGCGCCCTGCCCAGCCGCACGGCGGCATCGTCGAAATCGATGATGCGGATCTCGTCGGCGCGCGCCGGTCGCGCCGGCATCTCATCGGTGCGCATATCGCTCAGCAGCCAGAGCGTGCGCGGCGCGCCGGGCCGGTGCCGCGCCGTTTGCGCGAGCAGCGACTGCGCCATCGCGATGCCCTGCGACAGCGGTGTGCCGCCCCCACCCGCCAGCGGCTCGAGCCAGCGCTTGTTCCACCAGCGTGGCACCGCCGGCCCGAAGCGCCGCTCGGCGCCGCTGCCGCCGAAGCCGATCAGCGACACCTCGGCGCGCTCGCGCGCCGCCGCGTCGAACAGCGCGACCAGCAGGCCCTTGGCGCGCGCGAAGCGGCCGCCGTCGAGCATCGAGGCCGAACAGTCGAGCACGAAGCAGTGGAAGGCGCGCGGCGCGCCCGAGCGCGGCCGAAAGCGCAGATGGCCGGCCTCGAGCGGGCCGCCGCGCTTGGCGGCCAGCGTCGCCGACCACGCGATGCGTGAGCCGGGCAAACCTTGCCGGGCCGGGAGCTTGCCGTGCGGCCATCGAACCCCGCTGCCTGGCGCGGCGGGGGCAATCGTTCGATGGCTCAGCGTTTTTTTGAGGGCAGCGGCCTCACGCCCTTCACGGGCGTGAGGCCGGCCGGTTCGGGCGGCAGGTAGCCCCAATCGCCGTCCCGCGCGCCACCGCCGTCGCCAGGCGCATCGTCCTGCGCGACCGACGAGGCACCGCCGCCGCGCGGCAGCGAGTGGATGCCATGAGCGGGCTGGTCGGCTTGCCGCGACGTCATCGACGGCGGTGATACGGCGGCGGCCGGCGCCTGCGTGCGGCGATGGCGCAGCACGTCGGCGACGACGCACTCGATATGAGCGGCGCTCACCGCCGCCGCGCCCTCGAAGGCGGCCAGCGCCCGCGCGGCACGCAACATCACCAGGTCGGCGCGCAGCCCGTCGACGGCGGCCTCGATACAGATCCCGGCGACCTGTTCATGCACGCTGTCGTCGACCTGCACGCTCACCAGCGTCTCGCGTGCGCGGCCGATCCGTCCGGCAAGCGCGGCCAGTGCTTCGGCATGTCCGGCACGGAAGCCCGCCGGATCGAGATCGAAGGCCAGCCGCGCCTTGACGATGCGCTGGCGCTCCGCGATATCACGACAGTTCTCGAGTTCCACCATCAGCCCGAAGCGATCCAGCAACTGCGGGCGCAACTCGCCCTCTTCCGGGTTCATGGTGCCGACCAGCGCGAAGCGCGCCGCATGCGTGTGCGAGATGCCGTCGCGCTCGACCGTGTTGACGCCGCTCGCGGCCGCGTCGAGCAGCACGTCGACCAGGTCGTCGGACAGCAGGTTGATCTCATCGACATAAAGCACGCCCAGATGCGCGCGCGCCAGCAGCCCCGGCGAGAAACGCACGGCGTTCTCGCCGAGCGCGCCGGCCAGGTCCAGCGTGCCGGTCACGTGCTCGTCGGCGGCGCCCAGCGGCAGCGTCACGAAACGGCCCTGCGGCAGCAGTTCGGCCAGCGCGCGCGACGCCGTCGATTTCGCGGTGCCGCGCGGTCCGCTCACCAGCACGCCACCAATCGAGGGATCGACGGCCACCAGCAGCAGCGCCTGCTGCAGCGCGGCCTGGCCGATCAGCGCGGGAAACGGAAACGGCGGCAAGCCGCCGCTCGGGTCGTGCGGGTTCATCGCCGGGTTCCTTCTAGATTCTGTTCGACGGCGAGCAGGCGTGCCTCGAGCTGCTCATGGTAGTTGCCGGGTTGTTGCCAGAGACCGCGCTGGATCGCCTCGAGCAGGCGCTCACAGATACCGTGCAGCGCATGTGGGTTATGCCGCTCGAGGAAGGCGCGCGTGTCGGCGTCGTTGACGTAGGCGTCGGTGACCAGCGCGTATTGATGATCGGTCACCACGCGCGCGGTGGCGTCATAGCCGTAGAGATAATCGACGGTGGCCGCCAGCTCGGCCGCACCCTTGTAGCCGTGGCGCTTCACGCCGTCAATCCACTTCGGGTTGACCACGCGCGAGCGGATCACGCGCGCGATCTCCTCGCCGAGCGTGTTCATGCGCGGCGTGTCGGGGCGGCTGTGGTCGCCGTGGTAGAGCGCCGGCTGGCACCCCGACAGATGACGGACCGCGGCCGCCATGCCGCCCTGGAACTGGTAGTAGTCGTTCGAGTCGAGCAGGTCGTGCTCGCGGTTGTCCTGGTTCTGCACCACCGCGTCGATGTTCGCAAGTCGCACGCCGAATGCGTCCTGCGCGGCCTCACCGGCGCTGCCCTGCGCATAGGCATAACCGCCCCAGGACTGGTAGGCCCGGGCCAGGTCCGCGTCGCTCTGCCAGTTGCGCTGGTCGATCAGATCCTGCAGCCCGGTGCCGTAGCTGCCGGGCCGCGCGCCGAACACACGCCAGCCGGCGCGGTGCCGCGCCTCCTCGGCACTCGCGCCGCGCTCGACCAAGGCCGCCGCGTCGCGCCGCACGCGCTCGCGGATCGGGTTCAGGTGGGCCGGCTCGTCGAGCTCGGCGACTGCCTGAACGGCCGCATCGAACAGGTGCATCAGGTTGGCGAAGGCGTCGCGGAAGAAGCCCGAGACGCGCAACGTCACGTCGATGCGCGGCCGATTGAAGATCTCGATCGGCAGGATCTCGAAGTCGGTCACGCGGTGGCTGCCGTGCGACCACTTCGGCCGCACGCCGATCAGCACGAAGGCTTGCGCGATGTCGTCGCCGCCGGTGCGCATGGTGGCCGTGCCCCACACCGACAGACCGACCGCGCGCGGATAGTCGCCATGCTCCTGCAGGTGCCGCTCGATCAGCTGGTGCGCCGACTTCATACCGAGCGACCAGGCCGCCTGGGTAGGCACGGCGCGCGTGTCGACCGAGTAGAAGTTGCGGCCGGTCGGCAGCACGTCGGGACGGCCGCGCGAGGGCGAGCCGCTCGGCCCCGGCGGTACGAAACGGCCGTCGAGGCCGCGCAGCAGGTGGCGCAGCTCGTCGGCGCCGCAGGCGTCCAAGCGCGGCGCGAGATCGCGCGCGACGCGTTCGAGCACGGCCTGCGTGGCCGGCCAGCGCCCGGCTTCGGCACGAAGGCGACACAGCGCGGCGGCCTCGTCGTCGGGCTTCTGCCGAGCGGCCTTGTCCTCGCTCTCGCCGTCCTCGCCTTCGCGGGCCAGCCCCGCGACGAGCAGCTGCGCCAACAATTCGAGCCGCTCACGCGTGTCGCCCGCATGACGCCAGAGCGTCGGATCGACCTCGCTCAATTCGGCCGGGCGCGGCCCCTGCCAGGGCGCGGCCCAGTCGGCCGCGAGAGGATCGAAACCGGCGCCGAGCTGGAGGTCGCGCGCGAGCGCAGCGATCAGGCCGGCGTTCACGCCCACCCCGTCGCCAACCGGGAAACGCGCCAGCGCAACCAGCGTGTCGCGGCGCTGGCGCGCCTCGGGCGAGCGGCCGAAGGTATGCAGGCCGTCGCGGATCTGCGCCTCCTTCAGCTCGCAGAGCCAGGCATCGACGCGCGTGAGCAGCGCGTCCTCGTCGTCGCGGCCGCTGGGCTCGGCGAGACTCAGTTCCTCGTGCAGCCGGTGCTCGACGATGGTGTCGAGGATGGTCCGGCGCAGCAGCTTGGCACGGCGCGGATCGACCATCAGCGCGTCATAGTATTCGTCGACCTGCCGCTCGAGGTCCTGCAGCGGGCCGTAGTTCTCGGCGCGCGTGAGCGGCGGCATCAGGTGGTCGACGATCACCGCCTGGGCGCGGCGCTTGGCCTGGCTGCCCTCGCCGGGATCGTTGACGATGAAGGGGTACAGATGCGGCAGCGGCCCGAGGATAAGGTCGGGCCAGCAGGCATCGGACAGCGCCACGCTCTTGCCCGGCAGCCATTCGAGATTGCCGTGCTTGCCGACGTGCACGATCGCGTCGATCGCGAACTGGTCGCGCAGCCAGAAGTAGAAGGCCAGGTAGGCGTGCGGCGGCACGATCTCGGCGTCGTGATAGCTCGCGTAGTCGTTCGCCTCGCGCGTGCGCGCCGGCTGGATCCCGACGAACACCTGTCCCGCGCGCCAGCCGGTGATCTGGAAACTGCCGTGGCGCAGCGTCGGGTCCTGTTCGGGCGCGTCCCAGCACGCCTCGATCGCCTCGCGCGCCGCCGCGGGCAGCCGCGCGTAGCGACGTCGGTAGGCATCCATCGCGAGACTTTGGAACGCCGGGCGAATCGCCTGCGAGGTCGGATCGTTGGTCACGCCCTCGGTGAGCCGCGCGATCAGCGCGTCACCCGATTCGGGCAGCGGGCCGGCCAGCGTATAGCCAGCTTCGCCCAGCGCGGCCAGGATGCCGAGCGCCGAGGCCGGCGTGTCGAGCCCCACGCCGTTGCCGATGCGCCCTTCGCTGGTCGGGTAGTTGGCCAGCACTAGCGCGAGCCGCTTGCCCTCGTTTGACTCAGTGCGCAGCCGGCACCAGCGGCGGCTCAGCTCGGCGACGAAGGCGATACGCTCGGCGTCGGGCTGGTAGCGCACCACGTCGACCTCGGTATGCGGGCAGCGATAGGCCAACCCCTTGAAGCTGACCGCGCGCGTGACGATGCGTCCGTCCACCTCGGGCAGCGCGACGTGCATGGCGATGTCGCGCGCGTGCAGGCCCTGCGGACCGGCCAGCCAGGCCTCGCGGTTGCCTCCCGAGAGGATCACCTGCAGCACCGGCGCATCGCCGGCCAGCTCGACGGCCGAAGGCGCGTCGATCGAGCCGGCCGCGAAGGCCGTGGTATTGAGCACCAGCGCCACCCGCTCCGACTCGGCCAGCCGCGCGATCACCTCGCGGCTAACGGCGTCCTTCAGCGAAGTAACGGCGATCGGCAGCGGGTTGAGCCCCTCGCGCTCGAGCGCCTCGATCAGCACGTCGAACACCGCCATGTTGGCGGCCTGCCAATGCGCCTTGTAGAACAGGATCGCGACCACCGGCACGCCGGGCGTCCAGCGCGCGCGCCAGTCCTCGATCGCGGCCGGCTCGCGCACCGGGTGATAGAGCGCGGCGGCCGGCAGCGGACGCGGCGGCGGCGGTTCCTCGCCAGCGCCGAGCGCGTGGAAGGCTATGCTGCGCAACAGCGCCTGCGCGTTCCAGGCGCCGCCCTCGCGCAAGTAGCGCCACCACTGTCGGCACAGCGCCGGGTCGACTGTGCTCTTGGCGACCAGGTTCGGGTCTTCCTGCAGGTCGCCCGAGAACATCGCCAGCTGCTGGCCGCGCCGCTCGGCCAGCGCGACTGCCTGCTCGATCCCGTAAGGCCAGTAGGCCTCGCCGCCGAGATGGTCGATCACCACCACGCGCGCATGCTGCAGCACGTCGTCGATGTAGAAGTCGACCGAGGCGGGCTGTCGCAAGAAGCTGACGTTGGCCAGCCGCAGGCTCGGGAAACCCTCGCCGAGCAGTGGCACCGCGCTGGCGAGCAGGGACAGCATGGTGTCCGCCGAGCTGAGGATCACGATCTCGGCGGGACGCTGGTCGATGCGGATCACGCCCTGCGTGTCGTCGACGAAACCGCCTGGCGTGGTGCGCAGCAGATGCATCGGGAGCCTTCGCGCCTCAGGCCGCTTGCACGGCGTCGCCGAGCGCGGCAAGGAAGGCCGCCTGCAGGCCGGCCGCGTCGAGATCCTCGCCGATCAGCACGAAACGACTGGTGCCGCCGTCCGCTTCGGTGAGGCGACGGTCGAAGTAGCTGTCGAACCGCCCGCCCACGCCCTGGATCACCAGCCGCATCGGCGTGGCGGGCAGCGCCGCGAAACCCTTCACGCGATAGATCGTGTGCGCGTCGACCAGAGCGCGCAGCGCGACGATGGTCGCCTCGCGCGATCTCACGCGCGCCTCGACCACCACCGAATCGAATTCGTCGTGGTGATGGTTGGCGTTCTCGGCCGAGCCGTGATGGTCGTGACGCAGGTGGATGGTTTCCTCGGAGGCCGCGTTCAGGCCGATCAGTGTGGCCAGATCGAGTTCACCGCGTTGCGCGCGCACGATCTTCACGCGCGCCGGGATCTCCTCGCGGATCGCCGTCTCGACCGTGGCGAACTGCGCCGCGTCCAGCAGGTCGGTCTTGTTGACGATCACCATGTCGGCCGAGGAAAGTTGGTCGGCGAACAGTTCGTGCAGCGGCGATTCGTGGTCGAGGTTCGGATCGGCGCTGCGCTGCGCGTCCACCGCCTGCGCGTCCTCCGCGAACTGGCCGGCCGCGGTGGCCGGGCCGTCGACCACCGTGATCACGGCGTCGCAGGTGAAGCTGTTCTTGATCGACGGCCAGTTGAAGGCCTGCACCAGCGGCTTAGGCAACGCCAGGCCCGAGGTCTCGATCAGCACGTGGTCGATCTGCTCGCGGCGCTCGACCAGCGCCTCCATCACCGGGCAAAACTCCTCCTGCACCGTGCAGCATAGGCAGCCGTTGGCCAGTTCGTAGAGCTGCTGGCCGGCCGCTTCCGCGCCTTCCTCGCAGCCGAGGCCGCAGCCCTTCAGGATCTCGCCGTCGATGCCGAGTTCACCGAATTCGTTGACGATCACCGCGATCCGGCGGCCCGAGGCATTTTCGAGGATGTGGCGCAGCAAGGTGGTCTTGCCGCTACCGAGGAAGCCCGTGACGACAGTCACGGGGATTTTGCGCATTTGCATGGGATTAGCCTATCGGTGAGTCGGCGGATGATATCATCACGGCGTCGGCATGACGCGCGCCCGGCCTGTATCTTGTCGCCCTGCCCGTCCGCGCGCGGACGGCAGGTACCGACGATGGACCGGCTGGACCGCCGCGCTGGGGGCGCGGCCGCGAGGCGGCACGGGAGAACACACGCCCGCCACCCGCGACGCTTCCCTGCGGAAGCGCCGCCGCCCGCCACCGGGCCTGGCCCGGAGTCGCGCGCGACTGGCGCGTCTGTGGTTCTGGCCGATATCCGGGCTGGCGACAGCGCCGCTTCGCCTTCCCGGACGCGTCTCGCATCCAGTGGCGGGGCCGCGCCCGAGCGACTCGGGGCGCGGTGAAGCGGGCCTCGCATCGCTGGCGCGATGCATGCGCTTTAACGTTGCGGGGGCAGCACAGGTTGAGATCGTCCGCGGCGCGGCGAGCTTCCCTGTTTTCCGTTCAACTGCGTGCCAAGAGGGAATTCACACGCGAGCACTAAAAAAAGCGCGTGCGCGTGTAGGCGCGGTGCCCAGACGCGTCAAGGCAGCGCGGCCGGGCCCGAAGGGCTTCCGCATGAAGAGGTCCGTGTGGCAAGGGTGAGCGGGCGGAAGTTAGTGGCTGTAAACATTGGCGTGCTGGGGTTTACTCTCGATTTTTTGCGAAACTAGAGCTGCCTTCGATCATGGATGCGTTCGTCGATTTGCGGGCGGTATCACAAAAATAGTCCTGATTAGTTACTTGACTCGGAAGCAGGCATGAAACGAAGTATCGTTCGCCAGATGCTTACGGAGCGTGCGCCATGCCCATGAACAGAATCCAGTTTCAAGCCGGTCTGTCGATGAAAGAATTTCAGGAGCAGTACGGCAACGAAGCCCAATGCGAGGCCGCGCTGGTCGGGTCTCGCTGGCCCGATGGCTGGGTGTGCCCTCGATACAAGGGAACGCGCTACGCCAGCGCCTACAACGGCCGGCGACTGTGGGAATGCCTGAGCCAGTCCTGCCGGTACCAATGCTCGTCGATCGTCGGAACGATATTCGAGAAGACGAAATTACCGCTGACGACCTGGTTTCTGACGATCTGCCTGGTGACGCAGAGCAAGAACGCCATCAGCGGACTGGAGCTCAAACGCCAGCTGGCGTGAGCTACAAGACGGCCTGGCTCATCACGCACAAGTTGCTAGAGACCATGTGGCTGCGCGAAGAGCGACGCCGGCTCGACGAACGGGTCAGGTCGACGACGCGTGTCTGGGCGGGAAACGCTCCGGCGGTAAGGCTGTGGGCGTGGCACGCCCGGCAAGACGCCGTTTGTAGCGGCCGTGCAGACCTCTGACGATGGCCGTCCTCTGTTCATGCGGCTTCTCGCCCGTGCCGGGCTTTACCAAAGCGGCCCTTGAGGTCTGGGCGGTCAGCAGCCTGATGCCCACTGCGTGCGGCGTTTCCGATGGCCTGTGGTGTTTCGACGGCGTGACGCAAAAGGCTGCCAGTCATGAGCGCCATGTCACGGGCGGTGGCCGTCAGGCCACGCAGCGCCCCCCGAGTTCCGCTGGGCCAACACGGATGCTCGGCAACCTGAAAACAGCCCTCAAGGGCACGTACCAGGCTATCGATCACGCCAAATATGCACACCGCTATCTCGCTGCATTCGCCTACCGTTTCAACCGCCGTTTCGATTTGCCCGCGATGGCGCCGCGCCTGCTTCGGGCCGCCGTTACGACAAAACCTCATCCTCGCCGTGTGTTGATCGTCTCGGAGTAAAGTAACTAATCAGGACGGAATTTGCCCAGACCACTGCCATGTTCAGTGCGGCGCCTTGCGATCACCGGTTTGATGCCGCGTTCGCGCAATCGTTGACGATGCGGATCAGAATCGTAACCACGATCGGCATAGATGACCTTGGGTCTCTGAAGTGGTCGGCCGCGCGCGCCGCGGATCGGGGGAATCGCGTCGACGAGCGGCAGCAACTGGGTGACGTCGTTGCGGTTCGCGCCGGTCAGGATGGCGCTGATGGGAACGCCATTGGCATCTATGAGGATGGGGTGCTTGGAACCGAGTCGTGCGCGATCCGTGGGGTTCGGGCCAGTTTTTCGCCCGCCCCAACAGATCGTACCGACGAGGAATCGACGGCAGCGTATGAAAGATCGATCTGCCCGGCCTCGCGCAACGTGTCGAGCAGCAGTTCGTGCAGTCGATCCCATACTCCTGCTTTGCACTAGTCGTTCAGTCGTCGCCAGCAGGTCGGGCCCGAGCCAAAGCCCAATACGGTTGGCAGATGGTTCCATCGCAGACCGGTTTTCAACACGAACAGGATGCCATTCAACGCGACCCGATCCGATACGCGTGGGCGACCAGGATGCGCTTTGCGCCGGGGCTTGGGCGGCGGCGGTAACGGTTCGATCAGCGTCCACAATTCGTCATCAATGATTGGCGCTTCCATCCCTTGGATTCCGCTGTTCAGACATCCAAGGTTAACAGCTTGCCGAAAAAGTAAACAGCCCCTCATTGATTTTTGAACTGACCTCTAAGGCTGGGCGTGGCGCGCCCGGCAAGACGGCGTTTGTAGCGGCCGCGCAGACCTCTGGCGATGGCCGCCCTCTGTGCATGCGGCTCTCGCCCGTGCCGGGCTTTACCAAAGCGGCCCTTGAGGTCTGGGCGGCCAGCAGCCTGATGCCCACCGCGTGCGTCGTTTCCGATGGCCTGTGGTGTTTCGACGGCGTAACGCAAAAGGCTGCCAGTCATGAGCGCCATGTCACGGGCGGTGGCCGTCAGGCCTCGCAGCGCCCCGAGTTCCGCTGGGTCAACACGATGCTCGGCAACCTGAAAACGGCCCTCAAGGGCACGTACCACGCTATCGATCACGCCAAATATGCCCATCGCTATCTCGCTGAATTCGCCTACCGTTTCAACCGCCATTTCGATTTGCCCGCGATGGTGCCGCGCCTGCTTCGGGCCGCCGTTACGACAAAACTTCATCCGCGCCGTGTGTTGATGGTCTCGGAGTCAAGTAACTAATCAGGAAATGGTTTGCTTCGGTTCAGGCTGGCGGGCTGAGGCGTCCGTACTGGAAGCACGCCCCCCATGACAAAGGGCGCGGACGTATCGAAACCCGCGTGTGTCGGGTGAGCGAGGACGTTCAATGGCTCTCGGAGATGGGACAACACTGGCCGGGTGTCCAGCGCGGATCGCAATGATGGCGCGCACGCAAATGTCGCGGCTGGCGCGCGCACTGGGGGATCGAGAATCAACTCCATTGGATGCTCAACGTATCGTGGGACAAAGATGCCCAGCAGACCTCGCAACAAAGAGCCGCAGCCCAAAATCTCGAGTGCGTGCGCAAGATTACGCTGAATCTGGCGCGCATGGAACAACAGCGGCGACCGAAGAGAGTCAGCCTGAAGAACATCCGTAACCTCGCCGCGTGGGACATCGATGTGCGTGAGTCCATTTTCCGCCTTGCCTGACAAGGGCCTTTATGCGGAAGCCCTAGCCGGGCCCGGCGCGCGACGGGAACCCAATCCGGGCCGCGGTTACTTTTGTGCGCCCCCGCGCGGCTCTCGCCGCGCGTGAAGCGCCGGCGACCGGCCTTCCAGCCTCGCCCGCTGTGCTATCGTATGCGCTCGTTCGGTGCCCGCAATTGCATTAACTGCATTCGCGGCGGCGGTTAAACGGCAAACAGGGAGCGGCGCGCCGCCAGCCTGTGCTGTCCCCGCAACGGTACGCCGCCGGCGGATCGTGCAAGCGAGACGCGCAGGCCGACTCGGGCCACTGCCGCATGCGGCGGGAAGGCGTCGGCATGACAGGCGGCCAGCCCGGATACCGGCCGACGCAGACGGCGAGCCTGGCTCGCCGGAAATGGCACCCGCGTGGGACGGGCGCCATGCGCAATCCGCACCGATGCACGAACCGATCACCGACACGACTGTTCGCCCGTTTATTTGCTCGCTTGTTCGCCATTCGTCCGCTTAGCATGAGCCGCTGCGCTTCGGATCGCGCCGCCTCACCACGCGTCGGCGTCGGCGTCGGCGTCGGCTGCCGTGCCGGCAAGTCGCCCGAGGCGATCGAGGCCGCCATTGCCGCCGCGCTCGCACGCTGGCCCGGCCTCGCGCTCGCCGATATCGCCCGCGTCGCGACGCTCGACGCCAAGGCCGCGGAACCCGGCCTGGTCGCCTGCTGCGCACGCCACGACTGGCCGCTGGTGGCGATCGCGCGCGAAACCATCGCCGCGCGCGAAGAACCAGGCCTGCCGCCGGCGGATCGCGCGGCCCCGACGTCGGCCGCCTTCGCGCGCTTCGGCGTCGAAGGCGTGTGCGAGCCTTGCGCGCTGGCCGCCGCGCCACACGGCCGGCTGCTGGTGCCGAAGACGATCGTCGACGGCGTGACGGTGGCGATCGCCGGGCCGGCGTGAGACCGCGGCCGCGCCGCTGGCCTGCTTGATGCCCCGATATTTTTCCTGCCCGCTTCCCCGTATCCCGAGGACTTCCGACCCGATGAAAATCGATCCCGAATCGCATCAGCGCATGACCGAACGCCGCCGCGCCGGCCACGAAAAGAAACAGGCCGCGGCGACCGTCGAGAAGGGCCTGCTGATCGTCAACACCGGCAACGGCAAGGGCAAGAGCACGGCCGCCTTCGGCATGGCGGTGCGCGTGCTCGGCCACGGCATGAAACTGGGCGTGGTGCAGTTCATCAAGGGCGCACTGAACACGGCCGAGCGCAACCTGCTCAACACCTTCGTGGCCTGCGATTTCGTGACGATGGGCGACGGCTACACTTGGAAGACCCAGGACCGCGAGGCCGATATCGCGACCGCGCGCAAGGGCTGGGACGAGGCGCGTCGGATGATCGAGAGTGGCGAGTACCAGATGGTGATCCTCGACGAGCTGAACACTGTGCTGAGGTACGACTACCTGCCGCTCGACGAGGCACTGGCCGTGCTGGCCGCGCGCCCGGCGGCGCTGCATGTGGTGGTGACGGGGCGTCATGCGCCGGATGCACTGGTGGAGGCCGCCGACCTGGTGACCGAGATGCGGCTGGTCAAGCACCCGTATCGCAAGCAGGGCGTGAAGGCCCAGCGCGGCGTGGAGTTCTAGCGTGTCGGCACGCGTTCAGCGCTGCCCGGCCCTGTTGATCGGCGCGAGCGACTCCGGCCAGGGCAAGACCTCGGTCACCGCGGGGCTGGCGCGGCTGCATCGGCGGCTCGGCCGGCGCGTGCGCGTGTTCAAGACCGGCCCCGACTTCCTCGACCCGATGATCCTCGCGCACGCCAGCGGTGCCGAGGTCCATTCGCTCGACCTCGGCATGGTCGGCGAGGACGGCTGCCGCGCGCTGCTGGCGCAGGCGGCCGCCGAGGCCGACCTGATCCTGATCGAGGGCGTGATGGGCCTGTTCGACGGCACGCCGAGCAGCGCCGACCTTGCCGGCCGCTTCGGTGTGCCGGTGGCCGTGGTGATCTCGGGGAAATCGGTGGCGCAGACCTTCGGCGCTCTGGCCTTCGGGCTCGCACGCTTTCGGCCCGGGCTGCCGTTCCATGGCGTGCTGGCCAATCGCGTCGGTTCCGAGCGACATGCCGCGCTGCTGCGCGCCTCGATGCCCGAGGACATCCGCTGGCTCGGCCATCTGCCGGCCGCCCCTGGCATTGCGCTGCCGGAACGGCATCTCGGCCTGCACCAGGCCGCGGATATCGCCGACCTCAACGCGCGGCTCGAACGCGCGGCCGATGCCATGGCGCGGACCTTGCTGGCCGAGTTGCCGCCGGTGGTCAAGTTCGCGCTGCCAGTGCAGCAAGCGCCCTTGCCGCGCTGGCTTGAGGGCCTGCGGATGGTGGTGGCGCGCGATGCGGCTTTCTCCTTCCTCTACCCGGCCAACCTGGCACTGCTCGACGCGCTCGGCGCCAGCCTCAGCTTCTTCTCGCCGCTGGCCGACGAGGCCCTGCCCGACTGCGATGCGCTGTACCTGCCGGGTGGATATCCGGAGCTGCATGCGGCACGGCTCGCCGCCAACCTGCGCAGCGCCGCCGGCATCGCCTCGCATGTCGCGGCCGGGCGGCCGGTGCTGGCAGAGTGCGGTGGCCTGCTCTATCTCTGCGAGACCCTGAGTACGGCGGACGGCACCATCACGCCGATGCTGGGCCTGCTGCCCGGCACCGCCGCCATGCAGCGCCGCTTCACTTCGCTCGGCATGCAGCGACTCGACACGCCAGCCGGGCCGATGTCGGGCCATACCTTCCATTATTCGAAGCTGCAGACGTTGCTCGCGCCCTCGGCCGTCGCCGTGCGGCCCGACGACGGCGCGCCGGGCGAGGCCGTCTACCGGCATGGCTCGATTGTCGCGACCTACATGCATGCCTACTGGCCGTCGAACCCTCGGGCGTTGGCCGACCTGCTGCGCGGAGCGTGGCCACCGGCCTCCGCGTACTCGGTTGGCTAGTGTTCTGTTCCGCTGATTCGAGAACAAAGTCTGTGTAGATTGATTTTCGAGGATGGAATCGGCGGTGACAGTCTAGATTCGCGCAGAAACGACAGGAACTCCTGATGCCGGTGGCGCAGCTTGCAGGTAGCGAGCACGGCGCCGTTGAGCACGTTCAGTGCAGCGAACAGCGTGGTTGCGCAGCGACGAACATTATCGTGCGTGACGCCTGCGACGTAACCGAAGTTCATCGGCAGCATGGGTTGAGTGCGTTCGAGCGAGGCGGTGTCCCCAAAATAGTCCTGATTAGTTACTTGACTCCGAAGCAGGCATGAAACGAAGTATCGTTCGCCAGATGCTTACGGAGCGTGCGCCATGCCCATGAACAGAATCCAGTTTCAGGCCGGTCTGTCGATGAAAGAATTTCAGGAGCAATACGGCAACGAAGCGCAATGCGAGGCCGCGCTGGTCGGGTCTCGCTGGCCCGATGGCTGGGTGTGCCCTCGATGCAAGGGCACGCGCTACGCCAGCGCCTACAACGGCCGGCGACTGTGGGAATGCCTGAGCCAGTCCTGCCGGTACCAATGCTCGTCGATCGTCGGAACGATATTCGAAAAGACGAAATTGCCGCTGACGACCTGGTTTCTGGCGATCATACCTGGTGATGCAGAGCAAGAACGCCATCAGCGGACTGAAGCTCAAACGCCAGCTGGGCGTGAGCTACAAGACGGTCTGGCTCATCAAGCACAGGTTGCTGGAGACCATGTGGCTGCGCGAAGAGCGACGCCGGCTCGACGAATGGGTCGAGGTCGACGACGCGTATCTGGGCGGGGAACGCTCCGGCGGTAAGGCTGCGGGCGTGGCGCGCCCGGCAAGACGCCGTTTGTAGCGGCCGTGCAGACCTCTGACGATGGCCGCCCTCTGTTCATGCGGCTCTCGCCCGTGCCGGGCTTTACCAAAGCGGCCCTTGAGGTCTGGGCGGCCACCAGCCTGATGCCCACCGCGTGCGTCGTTTCCGATGGCCTGTGGTGTTTCGACGGCGTGACGCAAAAGGCTGCCAGTCATGAGCGCCATGTCACGGGCGGTGGCCGTCAGGCCGCGCAGCGCCCCGAGTTCGGCTGGGTCAACACGATGCTCAGGCAACCTGAAAACCGCCCTCAAGGGCACGTATCACGCTATCGATCACGCCAAATATACCCATCGCTATCTCGCTGAATTCGCCTACCGTTTCAACCGCCGTTTCGATTTGCCGGCGATGGCGCCGCGCCTGCTTCGGGCCGCCGTTACGACAAAACCTCATCCTCGCCGTGTGTTGATGGTCTCGGAGTCAAGTAACTAATCAAAAAAATAGTTGAAGGTTGAAGGCGGCGGTCCCCGCAGGAATCCGAGAGAATCGGGTTTCCAAGACCAAGCTCCAGAACAGGAGAACCGCCGAGATCAAGCCTACTAAGAAACCCGGGCGTCGCGCCAAGTTGCCGCTGACGGTCGTCAGCAAACAGGAGCACGAGGCCCTGCGCGCCAGCTTTGCCGAGCACGAACAGTTGTGGCTTCCGATGCGCGATCTGATCCAGAAC
>JAYFRX010000027.1:0-15193 GCA_040946945.1 Burkholderia sp.
CTGAAGATGTTCCAGCAGACGAGGGCGCAGCCGAATTTGAAGAATGCTTCGTGAATGTCAGCTCGACGATCGAAGCGTATGCGAAGACGACGGAAGTTGTGGAGCCACGAGTGAGTCCGTTCAACGGCCCAACGGAATTTGCCCAGACCACTGCCATGTTCAGTGCGGCGCCTTGCGATCACCGGTTTGATGCCGCGTTCGCGCAATCGTTGACGATGCGGATCGGAATCGTAACCACGATCGGTATAGATGACCTTGGGTCTCTGAAGGGGTCGGCCGGGCGCGCCGCGGATCGGGGGAATCGCGGCGACGAGCGGCGGCAACTGGGTGACGTCGTTGCGGTTCGCGCCGGTCAGGATGGCGCTGATGGGAACGCCATTGGCATCTACGAAGATGGGGTGCTTGGAACCGGGTTGCGCGCGATCCGTGGCGTTCGGGCCGATTTTTCGCCCGCCCCAACAGTTCGTACCGACGAGGAATCGACGGCAGCGTATGAAAGATCGATCTGCCCGGCCTCGCGCAATTTGTCGAGCAGCGGTTCGTGCAGTCGATTCTATACTCCTGCTTTGCGCCAGTCGTTCAGTCGTCGCCAGCAGGTCGGGCCGGAGCCAAAGCCCAATACGGTTAGCAGATGGTTCCATCGCAGACCGGTTGTCAACACGAACAGGATGCCATTCAACGCTGCCCGATCCGATAGGCGTGGGCGACCAGGATGCTCTTTGCGCCGGGGCTTGGGCGGCGGTGGTAACGGTTCGATCAGTGTCCACAATTCGTCATGAATGATTGGCGCTTCCATCCCTTGGGTTCCGTTGTCCAGACATCCAAGGCTAGCAGCTTGCCGAGAAAGTAAACAGCCCCCTCATTGGTTTTTGAACTGGCCTCTAACACTTCCCCTTGCCAGGTGTGTAGAGGACTTTCACCTCCGAGTGAGTGCGCCCGGCAGGGCGCACGAAAAAAAGCGCGCCGGTCGTCGCCTGCGCGGCACGAATCGGCGCTCGCCTATCGACGGCTCAGTGGCCGAGCCAGCGCGAAACCACCGGCCAGAGGATGAAGCCCCAGGTCGCCAGGCAGGCACCGAGCGCGACCGTGACGGCCGCGCTGCCCAGGTCCTTGGCGCGTTTCGATAGCTCGTGGCGCTCCAGAGAAATCCGGTCGATTGCCGCTTCCACGCTGGAGTTTAGCAATTCGACGATCAGCACCAGCAGCACCGAGCCGATCAGCAGCGCATGCGAAACCGCGTTGACCGGCATGAACAGGCCGACCGGCACGAGGATCGCGGCAAGCGTCAATTCCTGGCGGAATGCGCTCTCCTCGCGGATCGCCACGCGAAAGCCGTTGACCGAATGCTTGAGTGCGTACCAGGCGCGCGTGAGTCCCCGATTGCCCTTGTAGGGGTTCGACGGCCGCGGCGTGAGCGGGTCGTCGGTGCCGAGCGGCTCGCGATGCTCGTGCCCGTCGTGCGCATCGTTATCGGCATGCGGATCGCGCGCTAACGTGGCGGTGCTCAGCGCGCGACGGCGCAGCGACGACGGGGACGGAGCGGGCGCTTTCGCGCGCATGGCAGGTTTCAAACGGCTGCGCCTTGAGGTTGGGAGTTGGCAGTTTTCGGCAGCGGCTTCAGGTGCGAGGCGAACTGCTCGGACGCGGCGCGCCACGAGAAGCGTTCGGCCCATTCGCGCGCGGTGGCGCGATCGATCTTCAGCGCTTCCAGGCAGGCCTCGCGCAGGTCCTCGTTCATCGCGCCGGCATGGCCGCCGCCGAGCACGTCGACCGGGCCCGTCACCGGGTAGGCCGCCACCGGCGTGCCGCAGGCAAGCGCCTCGAGCAGCACCAGGCCGAAGGTGTCGGTCTTGCTCGGGAACACGAACACATCGGCCGCCGCATAGACCTTGGCGAGCTCCGCCTGCGACAGCACGCCAAGATAATTCGCCTCAGGATAGCGTGATTTCAGCTCGGCCAGCGCGGGGCCCTCGCCCGCCACCCACTTCGAGCCAGACAGGTCGAGCTTCAGGAAGGCCTCGACGTTCTTCTCGATCGCCACGCGCCCCACGTAGAGGAAGATCGGACGCGCGGTGTTCAGCACCTTCGATTCCATCGGCCCGAAGATGTCGAGGTCGACGCCGCGCGTCCAAAGCACCACGTTGTCGAAGCCGAAGGATTCCAGATCCTGTTTGACCACCGGGGTGGGTGCCATCACCGCCAGCGAGGTGCCGTGGAACCAGCGCAGGAAGCGGTAGGTCGCCGGTAGCGGGATGCCGAAGCGCGCCTGCACATATTCGGGGAAGCGCGTGTGATAGGCGGTGGTGAAAGGCAGCTTGTGGGCGCTCGCATAGCGGCGCGCGGCCATGCCGAGCGGGCCCTCGGTGGCGATGTGCAGAGCCTCGGGCGCGAACTCGTCGATGCGCCCGCGTAGCTTGCGATACGGGAACAGCGACAGGCGGATCTCGGGATACGTTGGGCAGGGGATGGTGCGGAATTCCAGCGGCGTGAGCAGCTCGACGCGATGGCCAAGCTCGGTCAGCTCGCGCGAGGTACTTTTGAGGGTACGCACGACGCCGTTGACTTGCGGCTCCCACGCATCGGTGACGATCATGATCTTCATGCAGGCATTCCTGTAGGGTGCGGGACGCAGGAAAGCAGGGGGGGCTCACGCGGTGGCCTTCGCCTTGCGCAAGGTGGTGACGGGCGACGACTGTATCACCGTCCAGTAGACGATCTTCAGTTCGCCCTCCATAGTCTCGACCAGCGCTGATAGGCTTTCCACCCAGTCGCCGTCGTTGCAGTACAGCACGCCGTCGATATCGCGGATCTTGGCCTTGTGGATATGACCGCACACCACGCCGTCGCAGCCGCGGCGGCGCGCCTCGTCGGTCATCACGTTCTCGAACGAGGAGATGAAGTTCACGGCGTTCTTGACCTGGTGCTTCAGGTACTGCGACAGCGACCAGTACTGGAAGCCGAGCCGACTGCGGATTCGGTTGAACCAGCGGTTCAGCACCAGGATCAGCGTGTAGGCGGTGTCGCCCAGGTAGGCCAGCCACTTGGCATGCTGGATCACGCCGTCGAACAGGTCGCCGTGGACGATCCACAGGCGCTTGCCGCTCAGCGTGGTATGGAAGGCCTCGCCGCGCACCTGGATGCCGCCGAAGGCGAGGTCGCAGAACTGGCGCGCCGCTTCGTCGTGGTTGCCGGGGATATAGATTACCTGGGTGCTCTTGCGCGCCTTGCGCAGAATCTTCTGCACCACGTCGTTGTGCGCCTGCGGCCAGTACCAGCCCTTGCGCAGCTGCCAACCGTCGATGATGTCGCCGACCAGATACAGGTACTCGGAATCGTTGTGGCGCAGGAAGTCGAGCAGGTAAGGCACCTGGCAGCCGCTGGTGCCGAGGTGGATGTCGGACAGCCAGATGGTGCGGTAGTGATGCGCGGGGCCGTCAGATTCGTCATGATGGCTGGCGCTGGCCGGTGGCGGCAGGGTCGCGTCGCCGCCGGTCGGGCCGGAAAGAAACGCCGAAGCTGCCGCGCGGGTGCCAGCCGGATCTTGGAAGAAGGTGCTCGCGGACGTTTTGAGGCCCATGCGTGACTCGCGCCGGTTTGGATGACTGGCATTCCGCCATGTGATGATAACTTTTAAATGACGGTAAAGAGAATTTATTATTACGTTCTTGCGGCACGGGAAACGATGGCGCGCGCAGGCCTGCTAGGCATGGACAAAGGGGGATGGCTCGATGTCCTGCGAGCTTGATGCGCCGATGCGACAGTGACACGGCAGGGCGGCGAGACAGTCTTGAGGGCGGCGAATGATCAGAGGATTGCGGTCGGCGCGCGGCGGCGTTTCGGTCCGGCGAACCGGCGCGGCGGGGCGCTGGCGATTCAGCGCGGCTGCGCCACACCACGCGCGTGCCGGCGAGCCGGTCGTGCGGGAACTGGCGCGCCGGATCGAGCCGCGCGGCGAGCGCCCACAGCACGGACCCAGGCACCAGTCACCGCGACGGTGGCCGGCACCGGAAGCTTCAGCAGCGGCCTACAGGGCGAGCGGCGGCAGGAGCCAGAGCCGAGCACGCGCGCGGTGCCGAGAGCGGCGTGCCGTCGGCGGCGACCAGTCTGAGGTGCCAAGTCTTCATCGACAGCGTTTGGCCGCCATGGGTCCAGAACCAGACGAAATAGGCACCCGACCACCAGGGCGATCTAGACGGCGAGCAGGCGGTGGTAGACCAGGCCGTTGCGTTGCTAGAACACCAGCGCGAAGGCTAGGGCGACGAAGCACATGCGGCGGCTCCGGTTTTTCTAGACACAGATTTGGGGTAAAACGCATCCAAACTGGAGTCTGAGATGTTGAAGAAGGAGACGTGCAGGAAGAGTTGCGCTGGCGGCGACGGAGGGCGCCGCGTAGCGCGGCCCTAGACGGCCGCCAGCGCCGCCGAATTCAAGCGCTGGTCCGTCGGGCGCAAACGCGCTGTCGTCCTGCGCTTGCTGCGCGGCGAATCGATTGACCCGGTGTCTCGCGAAGTTGGCGTCACGATCGCCGAGCTCGAACAATGGCGCGAACTCGCCCTGGCAGGCATCGAAGCCGGTCTGAAGTCGCGCCAGACCGATCCGTTGGAAGTCAAGCTCAAGGAAGCCGTGCATCGCGTCGGCGAACTGACCATGGAGGTCGAAATGCTGCGCATGGAGCGCGAGCGGCAGGAGCGCCGCCCTTTGATCGTCCGGAACTCGTCGACATGAGCCACACGATCTCCGCGACAGGCAAACCCTTCGGATTGCAACGGGTATGCCAGGCGCTCGACTTGCCGCGCTCCACGATCTATGCCGAGCGCGCCAGGGCGCTCAACAAGGTCACCCCACTTGCCCCTGTCCGACGTGGCCCGCAGCCCAAGGCGCCCGATCACGAGCGGCTCGCAGCTGTTCGCGCCGATCTGACTCGCACGCCGTTCGTCGGCGAAGGGGCGCGCAAAGTCTGGGCACGCTTGCGCATTCAGGACGACATCCGCGTGTCCCGCGCCCGTGTGGCGGCGCTGATCCGCGAAAACGGCCTACTTTCGCCCCATCGGCAACCGAAAAAACCGCCCAATGCTCACGATGGTCGAATGACGACTGATCGGCCTAACGAGAGGTGGGGCGCCGATGGCGCTAAGGTTTAAACCGTCGATAAGGGCCTGTCTGGATCTTCGCTACGGTTGATCATTGCGACGCGGCGTGTGTTGGCATCCACGTCACCAAAGTGGGCGACCGCTTTGCCGCACTGGAGCCAATCAGCCAAGGGGTGCGCGAGCAGTTCGGATCGGTCGAAGCTGATGCCGGCCGCGGACTGTCCCTGCGAATGGATCACGGCCCGCAGTACAGGTCGGACGATTTCCGCGCCCCGCTCAAGTTCTGGGGGATTACGCCGAGCTACGCCTTCGTCGCTGAGCCGCAGACCCACGGCGTCGGCGAGCGTTTCAATCGGACCATGAAGGAGCAAGCCATCCACGGACGGCTGTTCAACAACGTTGAGAAGTTCGTGCTGCCGCCGTCGCGTTCAAGGACCGATACAATCGCGAATGGCGTCTCGAAAAACTGGGCCTCAGGCCCCCCCCCCTCGAAGCCCGTCAGGCAGCGCTCTTGCCGCCTGATCGCCAAATCGTGTCTAAACAACCCGATCCGGTACAGGCGGCAAAGAACACGATGCCGAACAGCAGCACGCTCTTTGTAGAGCAGGGTGTGCCAAGCGGCCCACGCCCTGACGGGTGGCGGCCGGTTCGATGGCGGTGGCGGCCGACGCGCGGCTCACGAGCCCTTGAAGATCGACGGCGCGTCGGCCGGCGAGACCGGCAGCGGCGCGGGCGGCTGGACCGTGCCCGAGGCGGCTGTGGTCGGCACCGCAGCGCTGGCGCCCGGTTCGGCGGGCGGGGTCGTCAGTGGCGTGAGCGGCATGGCGGGCGCGTTGACCGGGTGGTCGTGCGCGTTGACGAGGCAGTTGATGTCGCGATCGCTCCTGCCCGAGGGCGGCGCGCTGACCACGGTCGGCCGGCGATGGCGCTCGGCGGCGGCCAGCTTCGCCTTCTGCTCGGGAGACAGCATCTGGTAATCCTTCCAAGCGCGTTCACGGGCCTGCGCGGGCAGGTCCTGGGAGGCCTGGTAGTTCTCGCGCGCGACGCGCCTTTCCTCGGCCGTCATGTTCGCCCACTGGGTCATCCGTTCATGCAGGCGCCTTTGCTCTTCTGCGGACATCTTATGGAAACGTGACGCTATCCTCAGCCATTTTCGCTTGTGTGCATCGCTGAAGCCGTCCCATTGACGCTCGAAGGGCACCAGCGCCTCATGCTGCTGCGCGCTCAGGCGCGCCCAGGACAAGGGGCTGGCGGGCACCAGCGTCGGAAACGCATTCGGCAGGGACAGGCTGACCGCGGGCTGGGCGGGCGGCGTGGTGCCGGAGGCCGCCATCGTCGCGGCGGCGACGGGCACCGCCGGGGTCTCGAAAAAACGGGGGTAGGTGGCCGCGTAGACAACCGCGAGCGCGATCACGCTCCCGAAAAATATCGCCAGTCCCCGTTTCTGCATCGCCCTGTGCGTCCTTCGCTCTCTGGTCCCGCTCAGCGCGTGTGTGACAGGTATGCGTTGAACCCGTGGTCGAGGTACGCGTTGAGCGGCAGGTTGTCGTTCAGCATCGCGGCGTCGATATCCGCGAGCTCGGCGGTGTGCTTTAGGTTTTCCCAGTAGGCGATGCCGACGATGCCGGCCAGCACCACCACCAACGGCACCGCGCGCAGGATCCGGAGCGTGAGCGACACTGGCCGCAGGGCCGGACCGCGTACCAGGCCGAAGGTGACGGCACCGCCGCCAGCGAGGGCGGGCACCAGCCCGATGGCGGCATCGGGTTTCTTGCGCGCGAGCGCGACCCGGCGCGCGACGGCCAGGCGATTCGCGGCCGACGGGGGCAGATCGGCCGCGCGCCCGTTCAGCGCGCAGCGGATTTTCAGGGCGAATTCGAGTTCTTTGAGTTCGGGAGCGGAGCTCATAGCGTGATTCCTTTGGCCTTGAGCGCTTGTGCCAATGTGTGCGTGGCCCGTGAGCAATGTGTCTTGACGCTGCCTTCGGAGCAGCCCATGGCAGCGGCTGTTTCGGCGACACCCATATCTTCCCAGTAACGCATCAGGAAGGCTTCCCGTTGACGCGCCGGAAGCTTGCGGATTTCCTCGTCGATCAGCGACAGCACCTGATTTCGTTCCAGGCGCGATTCGCCGCCCTCGATTCCGCTGCCGTTGTCGGCCGTGTCGAGCAGGTCGAAGTCGGCGTCATCGGCGTTGCCGAGCGAGGAAAATAGGCTCACCCAGGTGTTGCGGACCTTCTGGCGGCGGAAGTAGTCGTGGATCGCGTTCTGCAGGATCCGCTGAAAAAGCAGAGGCAGCTCGGCGGCTGGGCGGTCGCCGTATTTCTCGGCGAGCCGGATCATCGCGTCCTGCACGATGTCGAGCGAGGCGTCGTCGTCGCGCACCGCGTAGGCGGCCTGCTTGAACGCGCGCCTTTCGACGCCAGCCAAAAAGTCGGCGAGTTCCTTGTCTGATGCCATTCCGTGAAAAGGTCTGCGCTCGAGGGGCCTGGAAGGACGAAAAATTCTGTAAATGGGGCGGATGCTAACAAATTTTCGTGTACCGGATCGGGTTGTTTAGACACGATTTTGCGATCAGGCGGCAAGTGGAAAGAGCGGTGCCTGACGGGCTTCAAGGGGTGTCTTGAAGCCCAGTTTTTCGAGACGCCATTCGCGATTGTATCGGTCCTTGAACGCGACGGCGGCAGCACGAACTTCTTCAACGTTTTTGAACAGCCGTCCGTGGATGGCTTGCTCCTTCATGGTCCGATTGAAACGCTCGGCGACGCCGTTGGTCTGCGGCTCAGCGACGAAGGCGTAGCTCGGTGTAATCCCCCAGAACTTGAGCGGGGCGCGGAAATCGTCCGACCTGTACTGCGAGCCGTGATCCATTCGCAGGGACAGTCCGCGGCCGGCATCAGCTTCGACCGATCCGAACTGCTCGCGCACCCCTTGGCTGATTGGCTCCAGTGCGGCAAAGCGGTCGCCCACTTTGGTGACGTGGATGCCAACACACGCCGCATCGCAATGATCAACCGCAGCGAAGATCCAGACCAGGCCCTCATCGACGATTTGAACCTTGGCGCCATCGGCGCCCCACCTCTCGTTAGGCCGATCAGTCGTCATTCGACCATCGTGAGCATTGGGGGGGGCTGCGGTTGCCAATGGGGTGGAAAGCAGGTCGTTTTGGCGGACAGCCGCGAGCCACGGGCGCGGGACACGCGGATGTCGTCCTGAATTCGCAAGCGTGCCCAGACTTTGCGCGCCCCTTCGCCGACGAACGGCGTGCGAGTCAGATCGGCGCGAACAGCTGCGAGCCGCTCGTGATCGGGCCACCTTGGGCTTTGGGCTACGGCGGACAGGGGCACGTGGGGTAACCTTGTTGAGCGCCCTAGCGCGCTCGGCATAGATCGTGGAGCGCGGCAAGTCGAGCACCTGGCATACCCGTTGCAATCCGAAGGGTTTTGCCTGTCGCGGAGATCGTGTGGCTCATGTCGACGAGCTCCGGACGCTCAAAGGGCGGCGCTCCTGCCGCTCGCGCTCCATGCGCAGTTTCGACCTCCATGCTCAGTTCCCCGACGCGATGCACAGCTTCCTTGAGCTTGACTTCCAACGGATCGGTCTGGCGCGACTTCAAACCAGCTGCGATGCCTGCCAGGGTGAGTTCGCGCCATTGTTCGAGCTCGGCGATCGTGACGCCAACTTCGCGAGACACCGCGTCAATCGATTCGCCGCGCAGCAAGCGCAGGACGACAAGGCGTTTGCGCCCGACGGACCAGCATCTAGTTTGGATGCGTTTTACCCCAAATCTGCGTCCAGAAAAACCGGAGCCGCCGCAAGCCCGGCCCGCATGAATACGTGGCAAGCGCTTCGCTTCAGGTATGTGCCGAGCTCTGCCGGTAGCGGTCCAGCGCGACCGCGCCGATGATCACCAGGCCCTTAATGATGTACTGCCAGATGTCGGACACGCCTAGCAGCACCAGGCCGTTGGACAGCACAGCGATGATCAGCGCGCCGATCAGGGTGCCGACGATCGAGCCCAGCCCGCCAACGAAGCTGGTGCCACCGAGGATCACCGCCGCGATCGCGTCGAGCTCGTAGGACTGGCCGAGCTGCAGGCCGTTGGCGGCATACAGGCGCGCCGCCGACATCAGCGCACCAAGCCCGGCCAGCAGCCCCGAGGCGCCGTACACGAACAGCTCGATGGCGCGCACGTTGATACCTGACAGGCGCGCCGCCTCGCGATTGCCGCCCACCGAGTAGATGCGCATGCCGAGCACAGTGCGGCGCAGGATGAACCAGGCGGCGGTCACCACCACCAGCGCGATCACCACCAGCCAGGGCACGCCAAGAATCGTGCCGTTGCCGATGAAGGCGAACGGCAGCTGCGGGTTGAAGATAGTCGAATCGTTGCCGAGCAGGCGCGCCACGCCGCGCACCGCGGTCAGCGCGCCGAGCGTGACGATGAAGGGAGGCAGGCGCAGGAAGGCGATCAGCGAGCCGTTGACGAGCCCGAAGCCGAGCCCCACCGCCAGCGCGATCGGCACGCCCAGCCAGCCCCAGCCGGCGATGTTCGAGCCCAGCAGCGAGGCCACCGCGGCCGCGGCTAGCACCGAGCCGACCGACAAGTCGATGCCGCTCGTCAGGATCACGAAGGTCATGCCAGCGGCCAGCACGATATTGATCGAGGCCTGCTGGGCCACGATCGAGATGTTCTGCCAGCTCGCGAAGCCATCGGTCAGCAAGCCGAAGCCCAGGCAAAGCAGCACCAGCACCGGCAGCATGCCGGCGGTGCGCATCAGCGACTGCATACGGGCGCGGTAGCCTGCGTCGGCGCCCGTCTCGCGCCGGGCCGGGCCCTCGTCGGCGGTGCCGGATTGGCTGTGGTCGTTCATGTCGTCCTCCTGCTGATATCGAATGTGGGGATCTTGTGGTGTCGAGGCCGTCGCGCTTCAGGCCGCGGCGTCGAGCGGTTCGCTGGAGCCGGTGGCCAGCGCGATCACGGCCTCCTGCGTGAGCACGCTGCCGGTATGCCCGCCCAGCTCGCCGACAATCTCGCCCTCGCGCATCACCAGCACGCGGTCGGCCACGCCGATCAGCTCAGGCAGCTCGCTGGAGATCACGATCACGCCCACGCCCGCCTTGGCGAGCTCGTTGATGATCCGGTAGATCTCGGATTTCGCGCCGATATCGACACCGCGCGTCGGCTCGTCGAGGATCAGGATGCGCGGCTGAGTCTCCAGCAGGCGCGACAGCAGCACCTTCTGCTGGTTGCCGCCCGACAGCGCGCCCACATGGATGCGCGCGCTCGGCACGCGGATCGACAGCGAGGCGATCGCCTGCCTCGCGCGCTGTGCGCCGCGCGAGCGGTCGAGCACGCCGCCGGCCCGCGCATCGCGCCCGCACACGGCAATGTTGATATTGCCGAACACGCTCATGTCGAGGAACAACCCTTGGCGCTTGCGGTCCTCGGTCAGGTAGACCAGGCCAGCCTCGATCGCCTCGCGCGGCGTGCGCATCGCCAGCGCCCTACCCTCGATCGCGATCGAGCCGCACGTGCGCACCTCGGCACCGAAGATCAGCCGCGCCAACTCGGTGCGCCCCGCCCCCATCAGGCCTGCGATGCCGAGCACCTCGCCGGCGTGCAGGTCTAGGCTGCAGCCGCGCACGCGCGCGCCGTCGGCGATGTCGCGCACCGAGAGCAGCAGCCGGCCCGGATCGTAAGGCGCATGCGCCTTCTTGTAGAAGCCGGACATATCGCGCCCCACCATCATCTGCACCAGCCCCTCGGCCGACAGCGCCTCGCGCTCGAGCGTGCCCACGTAGCTGCCGTCGCGCAGCACCGAGACGCGGTCGGACAGCTCGTAGATCTCGGCCATGCGATGGCTGATGTAGATGATCGCCAGCCCCTCCTTGCGCAGTTGGCGGATCAGCGCGAACAGGCGGCCGGTCTCGCGCGAGGACAGCGGCGTGGTGGGCTCGTCCATCACCAGGATGCGGGCCCGCGCATGCACCGCGCGCGCGATCTCCACCAGTTGCTGGCTCGCGATCGACAGCGAACCGACCAGAGTGCGCGGCCCGAAATCAGCACCCAGGCGCTTGAGCACGTCCTCGCAGTCGCGCTCCATGGCCGCGCGATCAATGGTCGGCAGCCCGAAGCGCCGGCGCCGCAGCTCGCGGCCCACGTGGATGTTCTCGGCCACGCTCAGGTTCGGCGCCAGGCTCAGCTCCTGGTATATCACCACCACGCCGAGCGCGCGCGCGGCCAGCGGCCCGTCGATCTGCACCGGCCGGCCGTCGATCAGGATTTCGCCGCCCGGGTCCGCACGATAGGCACCCGACAGGATCTTCATCAGCGTCGACTTGCCCGCGCCGTTCTCGCCCATCAGCGCATGCACCTCGCCGGCGCGCACGCTCAGGCAAACGTTGTCGAGCGCGCGCACACCGGGGAAGGTCATGCAGATACCGCGCATCTCCAGGATCGGTTGCGTCGGCACGGCATCGGTCATGACATACCTCGCTTGGGACAATGAGGAAAGGAAAACGAAGCGATTCGGGACAACCCGGCGGCTGGACCCGCGCGACGCAGGAACGGCCTGGAACGCCGGCTCATCGGCTGCGCCGGCGCACCGAGTAGTCGCCGCCGGGCTCGGCGATGCGCCGCATCAGCAGGTCGACCGCGCTCGTGCCGATCTCCTCGAGCGGCTGGGCCAGCACGGTCAGGCGCGGGCTCACGTACTCGGCCCAATCGAAATCGTCGAAGCCGACCAGCGCAATGCGGCCCGGCACCGCCACGTTCGCCTAGTGTTCCGTTCTTTTGTTAACTAATCTGCGTTCACGCAGCATGCTGGTATCCATGGAACAGGAGATACCAGCATGCCGATGGGACGACCGAAGACCGAACTGTCGCTGAGCGAGGACGAGCGCTCGCAACTGACTTCGATAGCTCGTTCGCGTTCGATGTCGGCGGCGCTCGTGACGCGTGCGCGGATCGAGCTGGCAGCGGCAACTGGGGAGCCCAACAGCGCCATCGCCGAGCGTCTGCAACTCACGCGTGCTACGGTGGACAAGTGGCGTATCCGCTTCCTGGAGCATCGCATCAACGGGCTGTATAACGAAGTACGTCCCGGCAAGCCGCGCACGATGGGCGATGAGCGGCTGGCTCAACTGATTCACAAGCCCCCCTGCACACGAAGCCGGTAGCTGGCTCCACTCGCTGGAGCGTACGCAGGATCGCCGCCGAAACGGCTATCTCGCCGACGAGCGTGCACCGTTACTTCAAGCTGCTCGGCCTGCAACCGCATCGCAGCGCAAGCTTCACACTCTCGACCGATCAATTCTTCATCGAGAAACTGCGCGACCTGGTCGGCCTGTACCTGAGCCCGCCCGAGCATGCCTGGGTCTTGTGCGTGGACGAAAAGAGCCAGTGTCAGGCGCTCGAACGCACCCAACCCATCCTGTCGATGGGCTTCGGCTACGTCGTAGGCGTCACGCACGATAATGTTCGTCACTGCGCAACCACGCTGTTCGCTGCACTGAACGTGCTCAACGGCGCCGTGCTCGCTACCTGCAAGCCGCGCCACCGGCATCACGAGTTCCTGTCGTTGCTGCGCGAAATTGACAAGACCGTCCCCGCTGAGCTCGACGTGCCCTGCATCGTGGACAACTACGGCAGCCACCAGCACCCGAAGGTCAAGGCGTGGCTGGCCGCGCGCCCCCGCTGGCACATGCATTTCATGCCCACCTACAGCTCGTGGCTCAACTAGGTCGAACGCTTCTTTGCCTTGATCTGGACTGCAACCGCCGATTCCATCCTCGAAAAGCTACACAGACTTTGTGCGCGAATCAGCGGAACGTAACACTAGCGCAGCGCGTGCATCGCGCCGATCATCAATCAGGTTGTTCGACACAGTGATTGCGCTGAGCGGCTCGGGCAGCGCATGCACAGCGCGCCGCCGCCGGCTCCTTCTCGGAATAGCCGCATCGCACCGCTCGGCATCAAAAGGCAGGTCCGCGCGATTGAGCGCGAGCCGTTCAGCCGCTCGACCGAGGTCTGGATATCGGGCGCGCCCGACACGAGCCGACCCGGCTCGCGATCGACTCGACGTTCTCCACGCCGATCTGGTCAAAGCGGCCGGTGATGCGGTCGACCATCACCGATGGGTGATCCGCGCCTTCTCCAGATAGGCGCGCACTCGGGGGGGGGCGACGGTCGGTACCAGGATAATATGCCGTCCACGAGGCGCTGGTGCAGCGCCTGCACCACGCGCAGATCCTGGCCCGGATCGTCGTCGTGCGTGTCGGCCAGGAACATCATCAGGCCGCGCCGCGCACATCCCCGGACTCGATGGCGCGCACCGTTTCCGAGAAGTAGTGGTTGGTCAGCGCCGAGATCGCCTCGCTGATGGTGCGCGAGGCCGCGCCGGCCAGCTCCTGAGCCAGCGTGTTCGGCACGTAGCCGGCCTTGCGTATCGCCTCGCGCACGGCCTAGCCAGTCACCGGGCTGACCTTGCGCGTGCCGCTCAGCACATGCGAAACCGAGGACATGGGGACATTCGCCTCGCGGGCGACATCTTCCATCGTGGCCACGCATCGCTCTCCGTGACGGCGGGCGGCACCGTCCGCGGCCCTTGCCAAGCAGCGCCAGATCCTTTCAAGCTATCTATTATAGAGAATGCAAGCGATTTCGTCTAGCAGGCCGTTGAAGTATTCGTCGTTGATGCGCTTAGATGCATTGCGACGGATGCTGGGTTCGCACGTTTGAAACGCGGAACACGTTTGTGGACATTCGACGTTGCTCGCGGGGTCACCATATCGGTGTTATCCATTGCTTTTTGCCCCTCAACCGGCAAGTGTGCGCATACGCGTTAGGTTGTACCCGACCTGCGTCAGCACGAAAAACTGGTCTACACGTTCAAGTCCTCGATACATCGCTTGTCTAATTCGTCCGACTGTCTTGCCCCATCCGAACACCTGCTCAATGCGCGTACGTTTTTGCTGGCTGAGCGCGTAACCCGCCCAACGCGTCGTTCGCTTGTCAATTGCTTAAGCGCCTGGACGTCCATCGTTTTGCGCCACATACGGCGTCACACAGTTCGCTCGACAACTGGCCACGAAACCGGCGGTGTCGTAGTTCTTGTCCGCACCGACCGTGATGGCGTGCGGCGCAACACTCGCGGCATCAGCAAGCATCTGCTCGGCCGCGGCGCGCTCGGCGGTCCCCGTCGCCAGCGTCACCTGTGCGTTGACCACCAGGCCGTGACGGTTGTCGGTGAGCACGTGGCCCATGTAACAGAGCATCGCTCCCGTTCCTTGGGTCTTGCGAAAGAGGCGCGCCTGCTCGTCCGGGCAGCGTCCCATTCGTAGTTGAAGGTTGGGGCGGCAGGGTTTCGTAGGTTAGGCGGACTGCAAGTCATGGTCAACGCGTTTATCGGTCGGACGATGCAAGGCAACAGCGAGCATCCAGAGCTCGTCGGCACCGGCCGAGCTTACGGAATCGCTTCTCAGCTTCCAGGAAGCCAGTGGCCGCCCATCGCATCGCCATGTCGACATCGCGATAGCGGTCGACCCGGCCGCTGACGCGGCGCACCGCGCCGTTCGGATTCTCGATCAGGCTCCGTCGTCGCCAGGCTGCGGATCAGCCGCGGCGTCAGGTCCAGGCGGTTGACCGTGAACGTTTCCTCAAGCCCCTCAAGCAGCGAGGCCGTCGCGTCCGGATGGTCGGTCTTCAACCATGCCGCCTGGGCCTTCAGCCGAGCGAGGCCGTCGTCGGCCGGCAGCTTGTACGCGGCACGCATGACCGAGGCGACCTGCTGTCGGGTCTGCTTCGCCAGCCGTTCGGTCACGTTGCGAATCTTGTGGGTCCGGCACCGCTGGACGTGGGCACCTTCGCCGAACACTGCCTCGATCGCCGAGCGCAGCGCCTTGGACCCATCAATCACGAACAGATAGTCCCGGTCGGTTGCCAGCCCGCGTTCAATCAGGCTATTCAGCAGATCCTTAGAGGCCAGTTCAAAAATACTGCTTGGTATGCCTGAAGATGTTCCAGCAGACGAGGGCGCAGCCGAATTTCAAGAATGCTTCGTGAGTGTCAGCTCGACGATCGAAGCGTATGCGCAGACGACG
>JAYFRX010000028.1:0-15118 GCA_040946945.1 Burkholderia sp.
AAATGCTGCGCATGGAGCGCGAGCGGCAGGAGCGCCGCCCTTTGATCGTCCGGAACTCGTCGACATGAGCCACACGATCTCCGCGACAGGCAAACCCTTCGGATTGCAACGGGTATGCCAGGTGCTCGACTTGCCGCGCTCCGCGATCTATGCCGCGCGCGCCAGGGCGCTCAACAAGGTCACTCCACTTGCCCCTGTCCGACGTGGCCCAAAGCTCAAGGTGCCCGATCACGAGCTGCTCGCAGCTGTTCGCGCCGATCTGACTCGCACGCCGCTCGTCGGCGAAGGGGCGCGCAAGGTCTGGGCACGCTTGCGCATTCAGGACGACATCCGCGTGTCCCGCGCCCGTGTCTCGCGGCTGATCCGCGAAAACGGCCTGCTTTCGCCCCATCGGCAACCGCAGAAACCGCCCAATGCTCACGATGGTCGAATGACGACTGAGCGGCTTAACGAGATGTGGGGCACCGATGGCGCCAAGGTTAAAACCGTCGATGAGGGCCTAGTCTCGATCTTCGCTGCGGTTAATCATTGCGACGCGGCGTGTGTTGGCATCCACGTCACCAAAGTGGGCGACCGCTTTGCCGCACTGGAGCCAATCAACCAAGGGGTGCCGCGAGCAGTTCGGATCGGTCGAAGCTGATGCCGGCCGCGGACTGTCCCTGCGAATGGATCACGGCTCGCAGTAAAGGTCGGACGATTTCCGCGCCCAGCTCAAGTTCTGGGGGATTACGCTGAGCTAGGCCTTCGTCGCTGAGCCGCAGACCAACGGCGTCGCCGAGCGTTTCAATCGGACCATGAAGGAGCAAGCCATCCACGGACGGCTGTTCAACAACGTTGAAGAAGTTCGTGCTGCCGCTGTCGCGTTCAAGGACCGATACAATCGCGAATGGCGTCTCGAAAAACTGGGCTTCAAGACGCCCCTCGAAGCCCGTCAGACAGCGCTCTTGCCACTTGCCGCCTGATCGCAAAATCGTGTCTAAACAACCCGATCCGGCACATCGCGCCGCGCTGCGGAAAATCCGCAAGGCGGCGCAAATTTCCTGCAGATTCAGGCCGTGCCGCCGACCGTCATTGAATCGATCCGCAGCGTTGGCTGGCCGATCCCGACCGGCACGATCTGACCCTCCTTGCCGCATACGCCGACGCCCCAATCGAGCTTCATGTCGTTGCCGATCATGCTGACGTACTTGAGCGATTTCGGGCCGTTGCCGATCAGCGCGGCACCCTTGACCGGGTAGGTGATCTTGCCGTTCTCGATCATGTAGGCCTCGGAGGCCGAGAACACGAACTTGCCGTTGGTGATGTCGACCTGGCCGCCGCCGAAGTTCACCGCGTACAGGCCGTTTTTGACCGAGGCGATGATTTCCTGCGGGTCCTTGTCGCCGTTGAGCATGTAGGTGTTGGTCATGCGCGGCGTCGGCAGCGCCGCGTAGGATTGGCGGCGCGCGTTGCCGGTCACGGGCATCTTCATCAGGCGCGCGTTCAGCGTGTCCTGGATGTAGCCCTTCAGGATCCCGTCCTCGATCAGCGCGGTGCACTGGGTCGGGTTGCCCTCGTCGTCGATGTTGAGCGAGCCGCGGCGGTTCGGCAGGGTGCCGTCGTCGACCACGGTCACGCCCTTGGCGGCCACCCGCTCGCCGATCCGGCCCGCGAAGGCCGACGAGCCCTTGCGGTTGAAGTCGCCCTCCAGGCCATGGCCTACCGCTTCGTGCAGCAGCACGCCGGGCCAGCCCGAGCCGAGCACCACCGTCATCGTGCCAGCCGGGGCCGAGCGCGCGTCGAGATTGACCAGCGCCGCATGCACCGCGTTGTCGACGTACTTCGACAACATCTCGTCGCTGAAGTAGCCGTAGTCGAAGCGACCGCCGCCGCCGCTCGAGCCGATCTCGCGGCGGCCGTTCTGCTCGGCGATCACCGTCACCGAGACGCGCACCAGCGGGCGGATGTCGGCGGCCAGCGCGCCGTCGCTGCGCGCCACCAGCACCACGTCGTATTCGCCGACCAGGCCCGCCATCACCTGGGTGATGCGCGGGTCGCGGCCGCGCGCCATCTGCTCGATGCGCTCCAGCAGCTTGACCTTGGCGGTCGCGTCGAGCGAGGCGAGCGGATCGGCCGGCAGGTAGAGGTCGCGGCCCGAGACGGCAGTCAGCGAGGAGGCCACCTGGATCTTGCGGTGCCCGCCGCCGGTCGCCGCGATCGCCTTGGTGGCGCTGGCGGCCTGGTGGATCGCTCCGGGCGAGAGGCCGTCTGAATAGGCGAAGGCGGTGCGGTCGCCCGCCACGGCACGCATGCCCACGCCCTGGTCGATGCTGAAGCTGCCCGACTTGACGATTCCTTCTTCCAGGCGCCAGGCCTCGCTGCGGGTGGCCTGGAAGTAGAGATCCGCATAGTCGACGCGATGCGTGAAGATGTCGGCGAGCGTGCGCGTGAGCAGGGATTCGTCGAGCCCGTAGGGCGTGAGCAGGATGTCCTTGGCGAGGGCGAGATTGCGGATGCCGGGTTCGATGATGTTCATGCGGTATCGGGGTTCGTAACAGGTGTCTCGGAGGAGGTCTCAAATTCGGGGCAGGGGTGGGCGTCAGCCGAGCACGCGATGCCGCCAGGCCGGTAGGCTCTGGCGCACCTCGGCGATCCGGGTCGAGTCGAGCGCGCCGGCCACCACGCCCGGGCCCTCGTCGCGCACGGCGACGATCTCGCCCCACGGATCGATCAGCATGCTGTGGCCCCAGGTACGGCGGCCGTTCTCATGCGTGCCGCCCTGCGCGGCGGCCAGCACGTAACACTGGTTCTCGACGGCCCGTGCGCGCAGCAGGGTTTCCCAGTGCGCGCGGCCGGTGGCGCAGGTGAAGGCCGATGGTACCACCATCAGCACGCAGTCACCGAGCCGGCGGTACAGCTCCGGAAAGCGCAGATCGTAGCAGACCGACAGGCCGACCCGGCCGAACGGCACCTCGAAGGCCTGGACCGCTTCGCCGGGGCGGATGGTGCGTGCCTCGTCGAAGGACTCCTCGCCCTTCTCGAAATTGAACAGGTGGATCTTATCGTAGCGCGCCGCCTCGCGGCCCTCGGGATCGAACACCAGGGTGGTGTTCAGCACCCGCGAGGGTTCGAGCGCGGCCAGCGGCAGCGTGCCGCCGATCACCCAGACCCCGTAGTGCCGCGCGGTGTCGCCGAGGAAGCGCTGAATCGGGCCGTCCTGGTAGGGCTCGGCGATCGCTAGCTTGTCGGTATCGCGACGGCCCATGAAGCAGAAATATTCGGGCAGCATCAGCAGCTGCGCGCCGCCGGCCGCGGCCTCGGCGATCAGGCGGCCGGCCTCGTCGAGGTTGCGCACCACGTCGGGCGTGCTGACCATCTGCAGCGCGGCGACCGTCAACTGCGCCGGGCGATCGGTTCGGTCGGTCATCGGTGAATGTCGCAATAAGATAAGGACGAGTAAGGACGCGTCCCGCCGCAGGCTCGGGTCGGGCGCGTGCCGCATCAGGGGCGGGCCGTGTCCGCGTCGGCGGGCTTGGGGTCCATCTTACCGCGATCGCTCCCAACCCGCTGAATCCGCACATGCGCCCAGGAGCCGGTGATCGCGTAGTCGAACGCGAAGGCGTGCGAGAGCGTCTGCGACAGCGCCAGGTTGGCGGCCAGCACGCCCAGGCCGAGCAGCGGGTTGATCACCGCCGCGCCGATCGCCGCGGCGCTGGCGCTGACCTTGGGGGCGATATGCGCGTGCAGGTCCTGGGTTTGGTGGGCGAAGTCGACCTTGCCCTTCACGGTCACGCGCGCCGGGGCGGTGATCATGTGGAAATCGTCGGTGGTGGCGATGCCGTTGGTGATCTTGCTGGTGCCCTGGATGGTCTCGAAGGGCAGGCCCTTGCCGATCACGTCGCGGAAATCGAGCGTCAGGAAGCGCGCCAGCCCCTGCAGGCTCAGCACGCCGAGCAGCTTGGCCGCGCCCGGGTCGACCTTGAGGATCTGGCCGTGCTTGAGGTTGAGCGAAAGCTGGCCGCCCAGGCTCGGGTAGTCGATCGCGGTCGGGTCGTTGCGCCAGCCGACCTTGCCCTCCAGCGTCCCCTTGCCGTTCGCGACTGTGCGCGGCAGGCCGACCCGGTCGAGCAGGGCGCCGGCGTCGTCGATCGCGAGCTTGAAGTCAAACACCGTGCGGTGCGGCGTGTCGTCCTCGTCGGCACCGCGCGCCAGCGCACGCTTCGAGGTGCGCCAGTTGGCGGTGGCGCTCAGCTTGGCGGCCGGGTTCGCCAGTTCGAGCTTGTCGAGCTGCCAGACCGGCACGCCATTCTCCTCGAAGTGGTGCGCATTGACCTGCAGCTGGCCGATGTCATGGCCGCGCGCCACCACCTGGTCGACCACCAGGTCGATGGCGGGCATGGCGCAGTTGGTCGGCAGGGTCATGGTGCCGCCCACCAGGTCGTGGTTGGCGCTGTCGGACACCACCAGCTTGGCCAGGCGCGCGTTCAGCACGCCGGTGCCGCCCTGGCCGCCGGCCTGGCTCGCGCCGGGATCGCCGTGGGGTGACCAGGACAGGTAGCCCGAGATCTGGTTCGAGGCCACGTTGGCCTGCCAGAGGTCGTCGACATGCGAGGCGCCGACGATCACGTTCTCCCAGTTGCGCTTGATTAGCTTGAGCATGCCGAAGTGCAGCGCGAAGCGTTTGGGCGCGAAGCTCGCCAGGTCGATGCGCGGCGCCTGGACCGACGGCGCGGCCGGTGTCGCGGCGGCGTGCTCGGGTGCCGGGGTGCCGCGCAAGGTCTTGGTGAAGGCGATCCAGGCATCGGCGTCGAGCGCGGTGGCGTCCACGGCAGCCGTCACACCCTCGCGCGGCAGGTCCGGCATGCGGTTCATGCCGAGCGTACCGCGCACGGCCCGCACCGGCTCGCCGCGGGTGGCATCGAGCACGTAGGTGGCGGCCACCGGGCCGAGCTTGATCTCGGCCTGCTCCAGCGCGCGGCCGTCCTCGGCAGGCAGCGGGGTGAGCGTGAAGCCGAACGGCATCGGCGTGCCGGCCGGCTTGGTGAAGGGTGCCGGGAAGTCCAGCGCGAGCCCGGTCAGGCCCGAGGAGGCGGTGATCTCAGGCAGGCCGCCCTTGGTGTCGTGCACCGACAGCCGGTACGGCGCGTCGCCCACCACGCGGCCCAGCAGGGCGGCGGCCGGCCCGTGCAGGTTCAGCCCGTGCGCCGAATCGACAGCGATCCGGCCGTCCACGTCGAAGGCATAACCTTCGTTGCGCCGGAACCGGCCGTTGGCATGCACCGCGCCGCCGAGCAGGCGCGCCGAGAGCCGGTCCAGCTCGGCGCTCTGCTGGGTGAGGCGCACCGTGCCGCGCAGATGCGAGAGCGGCGGCAGGCCGTCCGATTCCAACGTGTTGCCGCCGAACGCGAGCGCGCCTTCGACCAGCGTATGCGGATGCTGGACGTGCTGCGGGATGGTCAGCTTCAGCACCAGCGAGGCCGGCCCCTGGGCGCGCAGCTTCTCGCCGACGTGGCCCGACAACCCGTCCAGCGCGCTGTGGTTCGCGTAGTCGACCAGGTCGGCCAGCGGGCCTTGCGCGCGGCCCTCGATCAGCAGCGGGGAATTGGCCGCGTGGCCGAGATCGTCGATGCGCCCGCTCAGCCTGCTCAGCTGTACGCCCCTGTAGTGGGCGCTCGGGATGTCGAAGCGCAGCTTGTTGTTGCGCAGCTTGAACACGCCGTCGATGCCGTCCAGCGCCGGCCAGACGCTGGGCGTGCCGTTCGCGAGCTTGCGCTGCGGCTGCGGGGTTGGCTCGAAGCGCCCGCCGGTAAACGGCGCGACGATGTGGAACACGCCGTCGTTCGGCGCGTATTCGTAGGGAAAGGTCTCGAGCGGCCCCTGGGCGATGATGGTCGCGCCCTTCGAGACCACGCCCGCCTGCAGCGCATGGTCGAGATACTGGTGCAGGTGCTCGGACATGCTGGTCGGCAGGTAGCGCACGATGCGCGGGATCGCCGCGCGGCCGAAATCTGCCTTCAAGTCGAGCGTGCCGCGGCCGTGGCCGGGATTCGAGTAGCCGCCGCTGACGGTGATCTCGGCATCACGATTCTCGACGTAGAGCAGCGGCAGCTTGACGTCGACGCGCGGGCGCCGCTCGCCCGGTGCGTCGGCCGCGGCGATGGTCCAGGAAATCTGCGCGCGCAAGCGGTCGAAGGACAGGCGCGGGTCCTTGAACACGCCGGGCACGGTGACGGCGGCCTTGACGGTGTCGATGCTCGCGCTGCCGCCGCGCTCGGTCGCGTCGACATGGCCCCAGACGTTCTCGAAGCCGGGGATCCCGGCGCGCGGATGGTCGCGCGGCAACAGCCCCGGCCCCGGTTCTTGGGCCTCGAGGCTGAGCCTCTGCAGGTCGCCCGTCAGGCGGTAGCGCACGATCGGCGCGGCATGGGCGGTCTCGTCACCGGCCAGCTCGGCTTTGCCCGGCGCGGCGCGCTCGGCCTCCATCACGTAGTGCGCGATCAGGCCGCGCGGGTCGACGCGCACCAGCTCGTTGCGAAAGCGCGCCGGCAGCGGCAGGCCGCGGACGAATTCGGCGATGATCCCCAGGTCGACGCGGTCGCCGGCCACCTGAATCAGTTGGCCATGGCTGGCGTCGGGCACGCGGTAGCGCGCCGTCAGCGTCGCTAAGGACAGCGAGCGCGACAGCGGCGTGCCGTCGTCGAGCGGCGGCTGGCCGAGCTCGGCGTGCAGGTTCGAGAGGTTGAGAGTGTAGTCGTGGCTCGGCTCCAGCGCGAGATCCCAGTCGAAGATGGCTACCGGGATGTCCAGGCGCGGCTGGGTCGGGCGCACCCGCAGCGCGACGTCGGCACCGCTCAGGCTGCCGTGCGCGTCGAACAGCCGGCCGTGGCGAAAGCCGATCCAGATGGTGTTGTCGATGCGGCCCGCATAGGCCTTGAGCGGCAGCGGCGCGTAGCGCGCCAGGGTCGGCAGGTCGACCGGGCCGGTCGAGACGTAGGCGTCGCCGGTCCAGTTGGTGGGCCGGTCGATCGCGGCCAGCGGCTTGTGCGTGAAGCGCGCGCGGAAGTCGAGCGGGCCGGCCAGCAGAGTGCCGTTGGCGGATGCCTGCAGCGCCAGCCGGTGAACCAGGCCGTCGTTGAGCACGGCCAGGCGGATCCCGGTCAGCGTCAGCTCGGGCACGTTGCGCTCGGCGTCGCGCCAGCGCAGCGTGCCCTCGCGCAGCACGATCGCCTGCTGGCGCAGCAGCCAAGTGCTGAACGCGTCGTTGCCTCCCTTGTGCACGGTCGGCACGTCCACTCCGGCGATGCTCAGCATGCCGTCGCGCTTGCGCGAGATCAGCAGGTCCGGCGCGTCCACCACCAGGCTCGAGAGCGTCGGTGAGAGCCGCACCAGCGAGCGCCAGGAGATCGCGGCGGTGGCGTGCGGGATGGTCAGGGCGGTGGTGCCGTCCTTCCCACGGATGGTCAGGGCGGTGACGTCGACGCCGGGCTGCATGCCGGACCAATGCGGCACCAGGCGGGCGATCCGGATTTCAGCGTGGAGTTTGTTGGAAACGAAGGATTCGATGCGGGGCCGCAGCTTGTCGACCTGCGGCAGCAGCACGTAGCGCAGGCCCAGGTAGCTGCCGACGGCCACGAAGTAGAGCGTCGCGCCGCCGATCAGGACTACGCGGAACACGCAACGCAGCACCGGATGATCGTGTTTCGGGGGGCCGGCTTCTTGACTGTTGGCGGCGGATTCCTGACTGTCGGGCATGCGGCGGCGATGTGGTAGCGTTGCGGACTGACGCTGAAATGTAACACAGGGGTTTGCCGGCGCGCCCATTTGGCTGGCTTGCGGGCCCGCCCGACCGGGAGCCGGCGGAGGTCTCGCGGGGCAGCCCGCCGCGCCTGCCGAGTCACGCGGGGTGCCGTGAAGCTCCGCCGCGAGGCAGCGACGATCCGCGGCCTTTTACTACCGACATTTTCCGCGCGCCCGTCGCGCCCAGACCGGCCTTCCCACCCCACCGCCGCCATGACCGACGCCACCACCCTGAGCAGCACCACCTATTCCCGTTACCTGGCGCGCGCCGTCGCCGCGCGCCCCGAACTGGCCGCCCGGATCGCCGCCTGGGCCGCCGCGCCGATCACGCGCGCGGCGATCGACGCGCGTCTGGCCGAGTTGCTCGGCCAGGCCGAGGGCGCGGCCGCGCTGATCGGCGAGGAGCCACTGCGCCGCGCCCTGCGGCAGCTGCGCATCGAGGTGTTCGGCGCGGTGGCCGAGCGCGATCTGGCCGGCACAGCCGACGTCGCCGAGGTGACGGGCACCATGACAGACCTGGCCGAGGCCGCCATCCAGCGCTCGCTGGCGGTGCTCTCGGCCGAGCTCGAGGTGCTCTACGGCGAGCCGCGCGGTCCCGAGGGTGAGCACCTGACGCTCGGCGTGGTCGGCATGGGCAAGCTGGGCGGGCGCGAACTGAATGTTTCCTCCGACATCGATCTGATCTTCGTCTATGAGGACGACGGCGAGACCGCCGGCGGCACGCGCGCGGCCCTGGCCACCCAGGAGTACTTCACGCGCCTGGGCCGGTGCCTGATTGGCGTGCTGTCCGATACCACCGCCGACGGCTATGTGTTCCGCGTCGACATGCGGCTGCGCCCGAACGGCGATTCCGGCCCGCTGGTGTGCAGCCTCAGCATGCTCGAGGAGTATTTCTACGTTCAGGGGCGCGAGTGGGAGCGTTATGCCTGGATCAAGGGGCACCTGGTTTCCGAGCCTGACAGCGAGTCGGCGCGGCGCCTGGCCAGGCAGCTCGACGCGATCGTTAAGCCCTTCGTCTACCGGCGCTATCTTGACTTCGGCGTGATCGGCGCGATCCGCTCGCTGCACCGCCAGATCCGCCAGGAGGCGCATCGCAGCGCCTCGATGCGTCCCGACAAGGCCGACGACATCAAGCTCGGGCGTGGCGGGATCCGCGAGATCGAGTTCAGCGCACAGGTGTTCCAGCTGATCCGAGGCGGCCAGGACGCCGATTTCCGGGTGCGCCCGACGCTGGCCGTGCTACGGCACGCGAGCGCGTCCGGCCTGATCGCGGTCGAGGTGGCCGAGCGTTGCGCCGACGCCTATCGCTTCCTGCGCGTGATCGAGCACCGCCTGCAGTACCGCAACGATGCGCAGACCCACGCGATGCCGGTCGAGGCCGGGGATCGCGCGGCGCTGGCTGCCTCGCTGGGCTTCGCCGACTATGCCGCGTTGCTCGCCGAGCTGGACCGGCACCGCGGTTTCGTCGAAGCGCAGTTTGACCAGATCTTCTCGAACAGGTTGGCGGGCGAGCCCCGCGGCAACGGCAATGGCGACGAGGGTGCGGCGGCCTGGATCTGGAGCGGCGCGCTGGCCGACGACGGCGAGGACGAGGCGCTGGCCGCGCGCCTGGCCGACTTCGGCTTCGCCGATCCGGACGCGGTGCTGGCGCGGCTGCGTGGCGTGTGGCGGTCGTCGCGCTACGCGAGCCTGCCCGAAAGCAGCCGGCAGCGCTTCGACCGCGTCGCGCAGCGCGCGCTCGATGCCGCCTCGGGCATCGACGCCGCGCATCGCGACGACACCATTATCCGTTTCCTCAACTTGCTGGAAACGGTCGGGCGACGCGGCGCCTACCTCGCGCTGCTGACCGAGTACTCGGCCGCGCTTGATCGCGTGCTGTCGGTGCTGGGCGCGACGCGTTGGGGCGGCGGCTACCTGATTCGCCATCCGCAGCTGCTCGACGAGCTGCTCGACGACGAGGCGATCGACAGCTCCTTCGACTGGTCCGCCTTCAAGGATGCGCTGCGCGCGCGGCTGGCGGCCGCCGACGGCATGGAGCAGCAGATGGACCTGCTGCGCCATGCGCAGCACGCCGAGGTGTTCCGGATCTTGCTGATCGACCTGGCCGGCAAGCTGTCAGTGGAACACGTCAGCGACCGGCTCTCGGAGCTGGCCGACGCGGTACTCGACGTCACGCTCGAGGTGGTCTGGTCGCAGATCGCAAAGCGCCACATCGAGCGGCCGCGCTTCGCGGTGATCGCCTACGGCAAGCTCGGCGGCAAGGAGCTCGGCTATGCCTCCGACCTCGACGTGATCTTCCTCTACGACGATCCCGACGAGCGCGCCGCCGACATCTACACCACCTACACGCGCCGGCTGATTACCTGGCTGACCACGGCCACTGGCGCGGGCGCGCTGTTCGACCTTGACCTGCGGCTGCGGCCGAACGGCGAGGCGGGCCTGCTGGTCACCGATCTCGACGCGTTCCGCCGCTACCAGCTGCGTGAGGGCGACGGTGCCAACACGGCCTGGGTCTGGGAGCACCAGGCGCTTACACGGGCCCGCTTCAGCGCCGGCGACGCCGGGATCGGCGCGGCCTTCAAGGCGATTCGCGAGCAGGTGCTGACCACGCCGCGCGAGGGCGACACGCTGGCGCGCGAGATCGTCGGCATGCGTGACAAGGTGGCGGTCGGCCATCCGAACCATACCGAGTTGTTCGACCTGAAGCACGACCGCGGCGGGATGGTCGACATCGAGTTCATTGTCCAGTACTGGGTGCTGCTGCATGCGGCGCGCGACCCCGAGCTGATCCGCAATACTGGCAACATCGCGCTGCTGCGCGAGGTGGCGCGCTTCGGGCTGATGGACAACGCCGAGGCCGAGACTGTCGGTGCCGCTTACCGGCTCTATCGCAAGCGCCAGCACCAGTTGCGGCTCGACGGAATAGAGAAGGCGCGCGTGCCGGGCGAAACCGTCGCGGCCGAGCGGGCCGCCGTGGTGGCTCTGTGGGAGCGCGTGTTCGGCGGCGTGATGCAGGCCGAGGCGGAGTGAACGCGAGAGGCTGAAGGCTGGCGGGCGGGAAACATCGGGCCTCGCGTTGGGATCGGCGTGAGGCCCGATTCGTCTGATCAGCGGGATTTGATGCCGGCCTGCGCGGCCGCTGGCGAGCGCAAAAGGTCGGTGATACGATGACGATGCGGCGACCTTCGCCCGATCCAGAATTCAAATGAAAAAGGTGTACCGGATCCGGTTGTTGAGACACGATTTTTCGATCAGGCGGCAAATGGCAAGAGCGGTGCCTGACGGGCTTCGAGGGGTGTCTTGCAGCCCAGTTTTTCGAGACGCCATTCGCGATTGTATCGGTCTTGAACGCGACGGCGGCAGCACGAACTTCTTCAAGGTTGTTGAACAGACGCCCGTGGATAGCTTGCTCTTTCATGGTCCGATTGAAACGCTCGGCGACGCTGTTGGTCTGCGGCTCAGCGACGAAGGCGTAGCTCGGCGTAATCCCCCAGAACTTGAGCTGGGCGCGGAAATCGTCCGACCTGTACTGCGAGCCGTGATCCATTCGCAGGGACAGTCCGCGGCCGGCGTCAGCTTCGACCGATCCGAACTGCTCATGCCCCCTTGGCTGATTGGCTCCAGTGCGGCAAAGCGGTCGCCCACTTTGGTGACGTGGATGCCCACGCACGCTGCGTCCCAATGATCAACCGCAGCGAAGATCCAGACCAGGCCCTCATCGACGGTTTGAACCTTGGCACCATCGGCACCCCACATCTCGTTAGGTCGATCAGTCGTCATTCGACCATCATGAACGTTGGGCGGTTTCTGCGGTCGCCGGTGGGGCGAAAGCAAACCGTGTTCGCGCATCAGCGGCGAGAAACAGGCTCGGGACACGCGGATGTCGTCCTGGATGCGCAGGCGCGCCGATACCTGGCGCGCCCCTTCATCGACGAACGGCGTACGAGCCAGATCGGCACGGATCGCCTCGAGCAGCTGGCGGTCCTACGCCTTGGGCTTCGGACCGCGTCGCATGGGAGCAAGCTGGAGCGTGCACACGGCTTGCTTTCGGCCCCACCGGCGACCGCAGAAACCGCCCAACGCTCATGATGGTCGAATGACGACTGATCGACCTAACGAGATGTGGGGCGCCGATGGCGCCAAGGTTCAAACCCGTCGATGGGGGCCTGGTCTGGATCTTCGCTGCGGTTGATCATTGCGACGCGGCGTGTGTTGGCATCCACGTCCCCAAAGTGGGCGACCGCTTTGCCGCACTGGAGCCAATCAGCCAAGGGGTGCGCGAGCAGTTCGGATCGGTCGAAGCTGACGCCGGCCGCGGACTGTCCCTGCGAATGGATCACGGCTCGCAGTACAGGTCGGACGATTTCCGCGCCCAGCGCAAGTTCTGGGGGATTACGCCGAGCTAGGCCTTCGTCGCTGAGCCGCAGACCCACGGCGTCGCCGAGCGTTTCAATCGGACCATGAAGGAGCAAGCCATCCACCGGGCGTCTGTTCAACAACCTTGAAGAAGTTCGTGCTGCCGCCGTCGCGTTCAAGACCGATACAATCGCGAATGGCGTCTCGAAAAACTGGGCTTCAAGACACCCCTCGAAGTCCGTCAGGCACCGCTCTTGCCATTTGCCGCCTGATCGAAAAATCGTGTCTCAACAACCGAATCCGGTACACATCTGCGACGAAATATTTTTCTACGCGCAGCAATTGCATCTAACAGATCCGAATCCGCGCGGGGCCCGGCCGGAGCATCGAAAGTTGCATTGCACCATCGGCCGTCCGCGCTTTTTTTTCGAGTGCCGGAACATGCTATAAGCGTCGGGACGACCTTACTCTTCAGCCCGCCAGGGCAACCTCGTGAGGGATGCGCAATGATCGTTACGTTCTATCGTGTCAGGATTTTCGTGCTTGCGGCCTGCGTCGGCATCGCCGTGGCTGGCTTCGTTCCGGCCGCGCCGGCGCTCGCCAAGTATTCGTTGCACAAGCAACTAAATGGCTCGGTGGTGGGGGTCGCCGACAAGTACAGTGCCGATGCGGCCGAGAAAATCTTCAAGCAGGGCGGCAATGCGGTGGACGCGGCGGTGGCGATCGCGTTCACCCTGGCCGTCACCTATCCAGAAGCCGGCAATATCGGCGGCGGCGGTTTCATGACGCTCTATGTCGACGGCAAGCCTTACTTCCTGGACTACCGCGAGCGAGCGCCGCTGGCCGCCACCAAGGACATGTACCTCGACAAGGATGGCAACGTGATCAAGGGTATGAGCCTGTACGGGCCGCGCGCAGTGGGCGTGCCGGGCACGGTGGCCGGCATGTGGGAGGCGCAGAGGCGTTTCGGCAAGCTGAAGTGGCAGCAGGTGCTGGCGCCGGCCATTCATTACGCGAAGGATGGATTCGTGGTGGACGAGCAGCTGGCCCAGCGCGGCGTCGATGCCTCCAAGGAATTCGACGGCAAGACCAATTTCGACAAGTTCTTCGGCGCGATGAAGGCCGGCACGAACTTCAAGCAGCCGGATCTGGCCGCGGTGCTGCAGCAGATCGCCTCGCAGGGTGCCAAGGGCTTCTATGAAGGCCCGACTGCCGAGAAGATCGCCGCCGCGATGCAGCCCGGCAACGGCCTTATCACCACCGAGGACCTGGCGCAGTACAAGGCCGTCTGGCGGCAGCCGGTGGAGGCAAACTGGAACGGCTATCGCGTGATCACGGCACCGCCGCCGAGCTCGGGCGGGGTGGGCCTGGTGCAGCTGCTGAAGATGAAAGAGGACCGCGCGGCCGACTTCAAGGGCGTGCCGCTGAACTCCGCGCAGTACGTGCACCTGGTGGTCGAGATCGAGAAGCGTGTGTTCGCCGATCGCGCTCAGTACCTCGGCGACCCGGACTTCTACAAGGTGCCGGTCGCGCAGCTGACCGACGACGCCTATCTCGCCAGGCGCGCGGCCGAGGTCAATCCCGAGACGCCGTCCGATACCAAGAGCGTGCAGCCGGGGCTCGGCACCTCGATGCCGGAGAAGGCCGAGACCACGCACTTCTCGGTGATCGACAAGTGGGGCAACGCGGTGTCGAACACCTACACCATCAACGGCTATTTCGGCTCGGGCGTGGTGGCCGAAGGCACCGGCATCGTGCTCAACGACGAGATGGACGACTTCTCGGCCAAGCCGGGCGTGGTCAACATGTTCGGCGTGGTGGGCAGCGACGCGAATGCGATCGAGCCGAAGAAGCGGCCGCTGTCGTCGATGTCGCCGACCATCCTCACCAAGGACGGCAAGGTCTCGCTGGTGATCGGCACGCCGGGCGGCTCGCGCATCTTCACCTCGATCTTCCAGGTGATCACCAATGTCTATGACTTCGGCATGCAGCTCAAGGAGGCGGTTGGCGCGTTCCGTTTCCATCACCAGTTGCTGCCGCCGAACACGATTTTCTGGGAGCCCTATCACCCGATCACGGGCGAGCTGGCACAGCAGATAGAGGCCAAGGGCTACACTCTGAAGCGGCAAGATTTCAGCGGCGACATCCAGATGATCCGCGTCGATGGCAAGTCGCCCGAGGCGGCCGCCGATCCGCGCGGGCGCGGCGTCACGCGCGTGATCCGCTAGTGTTCCGTTCTGTTGTTATTAACATAATTTATGTTCACGTAGCATGCCGGTATCCATGGAACGGGAGATACCAGCATGCCCGATGGGACGACCGAAGGCCGTCGAACTGGCGCCGAGCGAGGACGAGCGCTCGCAACTGACTTCGATAGCCCGTTCGCGTTCGATTTCGGCGGCGCTCGTGACGCGTGCGCGGATCGTACTGGCAGCGGCAACTGGGGAGCCCAACAGCGCCACCGCCGAGCGTCTGAAACTCACGCGTGCTTATGGTGGGCAAGTAGCGTATCCGGTTCCTGGAGTATCACATTAACGGGCTGTATGACGAAGTACCTCCGGGCAAGTCGCGCACGATTGGCGATGAGTGGCTGGCTCAACTGATTCACAAGACCCTGCACACGAAGCCGGCAGATGGCTCCACGCACTACTGGAGCGTACGAAAAATCGCCGCCGTGTACCGGATCCGGTTGTTTAGACACGATTTTTCGATCAGGCGGCAAGTGGCAAAAGCCGTGCCTGACGGGCTTCGAGGGGTGTCTTGAAGCCCAGTTTTTCGAAACGCCATTCGCGATTGTATCGGTCTGTAATGACCCACCGATTGCTGCTCAGGTCATGGGGTTAATGTAGCGGCGTAAGTGGCATCCGGGGTCATCATCTTCAGCGCCTGATGAGGGCGTTGTTGGTTGTAGAAGGCGATCCAGTCAGCGATCACCCGCAGGGCGTGGGTCTGGCTTTCGAAACGATGCCGGTGCACGCATTGCTCC
>JAYFRX010000029.1:0-14902 GCA_040946945.1 Burkholderia sp.
ATTTTCCTGATTAGTTACTTGACTCCGAAGCAGGCATGAAATCAAGTATCGTTCGCCAGATGCTTACGGAGCGTGCGCCATGCCCATGAACAGAATCCAGTTTTAGGCCGGTCTGTCGATGAAAAAAATTTCAGGAGCAGTACGGCAACGAAGCGCAATGCGAGGCCGCGCTGGTCCGGTCTCGCTGGCCCGATGGCTCTGGGTGTGCCCTCGATGCAAGGGCACGCGCTACGCCAGCGCCTACAACGGCCGGCGACTATGGGAATGCCTGAGCCAGTCCTGCCGGTACCAATGCTCGTCGATCGTCGGAACGATATTCGAAAAGACGAAATTGCCGCTGACGACCTGGTTTCTGGCGATTTACCTGGTGACGCAGAGCAAGAACGCCATCAGCAGACTGGAGCTCAAACGCCAGCTGGGCGTGAGCTACAAGACGGTCTGGCTCATCAAGCACAAGTTGCTGGAAACCATGTGGCTGCGCGAAGAGCGACGCCGGCTCGACGAACGGGTCGAGGTCGACGACGCGTGTCTGGGCGGGAAACGCTCCGGCGGTAAGGCTGTGGGCGTGGCGCGCCCGGCAAGACGCCGTTTGTAGCGGCCGTGCAGACCTCTGACGATGGCCGCCCTCTGTTCATGCGGCTCTCGGCCCGTGCCGGGCTTTACCAAAGCGGCCCTTGAGGTCTGGGCGGCCAGCGCCCGCCGCGTGCGTCGTTTCCGATGGCCTGTGGTGTTTCGACGGCGTGACGCAAAAGGCTGCCAGTCATGAGCGCCATGTAACGGGCGGTGACCGTCAGGCGGCGCAGCGCCCCCGAGTTCCGCTGGGTCAACACGATGCTCGGCAAGCTGAAAACGGCCCTCAAGGGCACGTGCCACGCTATCGATCACGCCCAATATGCCCATCGCTATCTCGCTGAATTCGTCTACCGTTTCAACCGCCGTTTCGATTTGCCCGCGATGGCGCCGCGCCTGCTTCGGGCCGCCGTTACGACAAAACTTCATCCTCGCCGTGTGTTGAGGGTCTCGGAGTAAAGTAACTAATCAAGTAACTTTACCAGACTGATCACGTTCGCCGAAACGGCTGATCACTATCACCGAAATCCGCATCCAAGGTTATGAAAGAGGATCTGGAATCGTTCGAGGAACAGGCAAAAGACCTCAACGAAGCCGCTAACCTTGTCGTGCAAACGTTGTCGGGCTACGGCGCTCGCAAGCTGCACATCCAGTGTCAGCCGGAGTTCGTCCTAGACAGGGTGAGCCCGGCCGATGCGCGGGTCGCGGTCGAGCGATTCAAAATGAGCTGGCATCAGTTTCAGCGCGATCACGACCACCATGATGTGTATAGCCGTGTACTGGATCCGGTACACCCATCAGCTGGTTGGCGTCGATGCCGAAGTAGCTGATGGTTGTTGCGGAACGGACGCAGCCCGATATGGCTGTTCTCGTAGACATGGCTGTTCTCGTAGACATCGCGCTTGCCGAGTTCGAGGAAGCGGCCGAGCGGGCGCAGCGTGTCGATGCTGAGCACCATCGCCTCGCCGGGCAGCGAATTGAGCACGATGTCGACGCCCTGCCCGCGCGTGAGCGCGCGGATCTGGTCGGCGCAGGCCAGCGCCGTACGAATCGAGCACGTGGTCGGTGCCGAGCAGGCGCACGAATTCGCGCTTTTCGTCGCTGCCCGCGCTGGCGAACACCTCGGCACCGAAGTGGCGCGCGATCTGGATCGCCGCGATGCCGACGCCGCCCGCGACGCCGTGGATCAGCACGCGTTCACCGCGACGCAGACGCGCCAGCTCGACCAGCGCATACCAGGCGGTGAAGAAGGTGGTGGGAATCGTGGCGGCTTCCTCGAAGCTCAGGCGCGCCGGTTTCGGGGGGATCGCGTCGGCGCGCGTCACCACGCGCGTGGCGAAGCTGGCCGGCTCGAAACCGAGCAACCGCGTCGCCGGGGGGGCGCAGCCGCCCACCCCGCGGCCGACGCGCCGCACGCGCCCGGCCAGATCCATGCCGATGGTCGCGCCGGCGAAGTCGTTCTCGACCGCTTCGTCGGAGAGCAGGCCCATGGCGTACATCACGTCGCGGAAATTGAGGCCGGTGGCGACCGGGCTCGATCTCGACCTCGTGCTCGCCGAGCGTGCGCGGCGCTTGCGTGAACTACGCGAGGTTGCGCAGCGAGCCCGGCACCTCGAAGGCCGCACGGCGGGCGCTCGGCGCTGAGCATACGCGGCACCAGGCGCGCATCGGCCATGAGCAGCACCTCCTCTTCGGTCACGTCGACCAGCAGCTCACGCGCGAACCGCGCCGGCTCGACGCCGCCTGACTGATCCGAGGTCGATCAGCCGGCAGCCGAGTTCGGGGATACTCGTTGGCCAGCACGCGGCCCAGGCCCCACAGCGTGGCGTGGGCCGGCGCTTGCGGCGCGGCATCCTCGAACGGGAGCGGTACCGCGCGTCACCACCGACAGGCGCACGCCAGCCGCGCGATGCTCGGCATTGAGCCGCACGCACCAGGGCCGCCAGGGCGATCGCGCCCGAGGCCTGCGCCTGCATCAGCTGGTCGGACGACGCGTCCTCGTCGAAGCACGCGGCCGGCGCGCAGAAAACTAGATGGGTCGCGTCGGTAGCCGGCATGGTGGCGATGACGGCGCCCTGCCGCGCATCCACCACCTCGACCACATCGCCAGAATGCCTCAGCACGTCGGCCAGGGCGGCACCGATCGGCTCTGGATCGTCGACGGCCGTGACCACCACCCACTGCCCGACGCGCTCGAGCGCGTCGAGGCTGTCGTCGTCGGCATCGGCCGCCGCCTCGGCGACGGGACGGCACACCATCACCAGGCTCGGCGCGCCCTCCCCAGCTCTAGGTCCTGCTCGACATGGTGCACCACCTCGACCAGGCCCGCGCGCGCAGAGCGCGCCCAATTCGGCCGGCGTCAGCGAGGCGGTACGGCCGTCGGCCGATTGCAGGCCGAACACGATGTCGGCGAAGCGGTTGTGGCGCGCCTCGGCCAGCACCACCAGTCCGACCGGCACCACCCAAGCAGCGCGATCGAGGCCAGCACGTCGGCTGGATCGCTGCGCCCGGCCAGGGAGCGGTCAACCAGCACCAGGTTGTAGCGTTCGTCGGGCTCGGCCTTCAGCGCGAAGCGCTCGCCGGGCAACGGCCTAATCGTCGAGACAGCCGAGCCGGCATCGAATCGGCATCGAAGGCCGCCAGTTGATCAGGCGGTGCCGACGATGGTGTGCTCGCAACGATCGGCAGGCAGGCGCATCGCCAGCGGCCGCAGCATGTCGCCGCGGGTCGACTCGATCTCGAGCAGGCGCAGCCGGCGTGGCGCGGACCAGCCGTCGACGGGGCCCGCCGCCGCGCAGCCGGCCATCACCGCATGCAGGGCTCCCAGGTCGTCGACAGCACGCGCGAGACCTCGAGCTCGCCCTTGAGTACGCACGGCAGCGCCGCGCCGCAGTGCGCGAGCAGGGTCAGCTCAGCGACGTGATGCGGCGATTCGGCCAGCAGGCCGCGCCAGATCTCGTCGAGCGGCGGAAGCGCAACGCAGGTCTCGTCGTCGCGCACCAGGCGTTCGCCGTCGCGCTGCGCGAGACCGTCCTTCATGATCATATCGGCCAGGCGCGCGATCAGGGCCGCCTGCGGATGGGTCGGCAGCGTCGGTGTGGCGAACGCGTCGATCGTCTTCAGCACGCGCAGCGCGTAGAGGCTGGCCAGCACGTCGAGCAGCGGCAGCATCTCGGTCAGATGCTTGACGCGGCGCGCGCCGTCCTCGTGGGCCACGGCCTGGCGCAGCAGTTCGGCCGGCGCGGGAAGCGCCGCGGCGCTGGTCTGGTCCGGCAGCGACCGGTGCTCGAGCGCATAGACGAAGCGCGAGGGCACGTGCTGGCGGCCGAGCAAATCGATGCGGCGGGAGCGGCAAGCCACCAGGCGCGCGGTGACGGTGTCGTGCGCGTCAAGGAAATCGAAGGAGGCCACCACCGAATGCGGGCTGCGGCGCTCGATGCGCACCAGCACACGGTCGATCGCGGCGCCACGCAGGTAGTCGACGCGGCCGATCTGCGCCGGCACGTAGGCAGCGCAATCGCCGTCGCCGGCCGCGCCACCGAGCAGCACGAAGAGGGGGTGGAAGCCGCTGTCAATCAACGCCGGATGCAGGTGCCAGGCCGCCAGCGCGGCCGCGGCACCGGCCTCGGCGGGTGCCACCAGCTCGGCCAGGGCCGTCTCGCCGGCTACCCGCACCTTGCACACCCAGCGGAAGGCTGGGCCGTATTCGAGGCCGATCGCCGCCGTGCTCTGGTAGAGCGCCGCACCGTCAAGCGCCGGCTGCGCGCGCAGGGCGTGCAGCGTTGCGCTCGGCGCCACCAAGCTCGCGTCGAGCGTGGTGCCGCTCGCCAGCAGGCGGCCCGTCACGTTCAGCGTCCAGGGCATGTCGCTTATCCGGTCGCGCGTCTCAATCTGAAACATCGAGGTCTCGGGATCGATGTGCAGGCAGAACAGCTTGGCCGGGTCGAGCTGGTTCTCCCAGCCGAAGGCGTGCTCGTGCAGCCGGTAGCCGAGCAGCGGATGCTCGCGGCGGCGGTTGACGAGCTTGTAGCCCGCAACGCTCGGCTCCAGCCAGTAGTGCTCGTGCTGCCACGGATAGGTCGGCAGCGCGACGGCCGGTGCCGCGGGCGCGAAACGCTCGAGATCGACGCTCGCGCCGTGTGCGACGGCCGACAGGATCGCGCCGTCGAGCGTGGCGACGCCGCCCTGCTGGCGCTTGAGCGTCGGCAGCACCGCGCCCTGTGCCTGCGCGGCGACTAGCCCGTGCTTCATGTAACTGCGGAGGATCGAATGCGGCGCCACCTCGATGAAGACCCGCGCGCCGTCGGCGATCAGGTTTGCGATGCCATCGCCGAAGCGCACCGGCTCGCGGATATTGCGCCACCAATAGCGCGCGTCGAGGGCCGTGCCGTCGAGCCGGGTGCCCGTCACGGTCGACACGAAGCTGCAGTCGCCGGCCGCAGGAGCCAGCCCCGCCAGTTCCGTCAACACCAGCGGCTCGATGCTGTTCATCTGGCGGCTGTGGAAGGCATAGTCGAGATTGAGCAGTTGGTAGAAACGCCCGCTTTCGCGCTGGGCCGCCTCGATCGACTGCAGGCCCTGCAGGGTGCCTGCCAGCGTGACCGCCTCGGCGCTGTTGATGCCGGCCACCTCGACCAGGCCGCTGAGGCCGAGCCGCTCGATCGCCTCGTTGGCGGCGGCCTCGCTCAGGCCCGCCGCGGCCATCCGGCCGGTGCCGCGCGTGGTGCCCTGGGCGCGGCTGCGGATCTTGATCACGCGCACCGCGTCGGCGAGCGTGAAGATTCTCGCGGCCCAGGCCGCCGCGACCTCGCCGACGCTATGGCCAATCGTGAGGTCGTGCAAGATGCCGCGCGATGCCAGCACGCGCGTGAGGCCCACCTGGATCGCGAACAACAGCGGCTGGGCATTTTCGGTGGCGGCCAGCCAGATCTCGTCGGCGCCGGCGCGCATCACCTCGACCAGCGAAGCGCTGCCGTCGGCGCGCCAGAGCGCATCGACCTCGTCGAGCGCGGCGCGGAACAGCGGCGATTCCTCATAGATCTGCCGACCCATGCCCGCCCACTGGCAGCCGTTGCCCGAGTAGACGAAGGCCACCCGGCCCGGCTCGGCCGGCGCCTCACCACGTACCACGCCCGCGGGCGTGGCCGAGACATCGGCGGCCAGCGCCGCCAGCGCGGCCCCCCCCCCCTCGACGCAAGCCGGTGCAATCACCAAGCGATGCGTGAACCACTGACGGCGCCGCGCGGCGGTGGCCGCGATCGACTGCCAGTCGGCACCGCCCTCGAGCACGGCCAGGTAGCGCGCGGCCAGAACGCCGAAGGCCTGCGGCGAGCGCGCCGTCAGCACCAGCGGCGACAGGCGCGAGACCGGCGCTGCGACAGCCGCGGCCCGTGGCGCGCTCGCCTCGGCGGGTGCCGAGCTCAGCACCACGTGGGCATTGGTGCCGCCGAAACCGAAGGAATTGATGCCGACCGTGAGCGACGCCCCGTCGTCCTCGCCGTCGAGCGCGGTGTAGCGCTCGACCACGCGCAGCCGGCCGCCCGCGAAATCGATGGCGGGATTGGGCATCTGGAAGTGCAGCGAGCGGGGTACTTCAGGCACAGCACAGCCTTCAATAGCGTGGCCATGCCCAAGGCGGTTTCGAGGTGGCCGATGCTGGTCTTGATCGAGCCGATCAGCAGCGGCTTGTCGGCCAGGCGGCCAGCCGACAGCACCTCGATCAACACACGCGCCTCGATCGGATCGCCCACCGCCGTGCCGGTACTGTGCGACTCGAGATAGGACACCGCCCGCGGATCGACGCCGGCACGCGCGTAGACGCTGCGCAGCAGCTCGGCCTGGGTGGCCGCGCCCGGCACGCTGATGCGGCCTTGCGTATGGCCGTCGGAATTGACGCCCGAGCCGGCAATCACGGCGTGGATCGTGTCGCCGTCCGCCAGCGCACGCTCGAGCGACTTGAGCAGCACGAAGGTGCCGCCCTCGGAACGCACGTAGCCGTCGCCGCTGGCGTCGAAGGCGCGGCAGCGGCCGCGCGGCGAGAGCATCGAGGCCTTCGAGAAGCTGACGAAGCCGAACGGATGCATCAGCAGGTTCACGCCGCCGGCCAGCGCCATCTCGGCCTCGCCCGAGCGCAGGGCCTGCTGCACCGCCTGGTGCAGCGCGACCAGCGAGGGCGAGCAGGCCGTGTCGACCGACAGGCTGGGGCCGCGCAGGTCGAACAGGCAAGACACGCGGTTGGAGGCGATGCTGAGAGTATTGCCGGTGGCCGAGTAGGGATCGACCGAATTTAGGTCGTCCATACTGCGATTGCCGTAGTCGGGGCTCGCCACGCCGACGAACACGCTGCAATCGCAGCCGCGCATGTCGAGCGGACGCAGGCCGGCATGTTCGAACGCTTCCCAGGCGAGTTCGAGCAGCAGGCGCTGCTGCGGATCCATCTGCGTCGCCTCGCGCGGCGCGCGGCCGAAAAACGCCGCATCGAATCCCGCGATGTCATCCAGCACGCCAGCCGAGAACGTGTAGCTCTTGCCGGCCTCGCGCTTGGAGGGATACTGGTAGAAGTCCGTGTCGAAGCACTCCGCCGGAATCTGCGTGACGGCATCACGCCCGTCGCGCAGCAGGCTCCAGAGTTCTTCCGGACTATTGACCCCCCGGGAAAGCGGCATGCGATCCCAACAATTGCAATCTTTTCGTTCATCTTTATGTCGTTTTCTCTGGTACCCGCGACTGGTCCATGCGACTTCCACCACCCTCTGCTGTGTCGATTGCAGCAGCAGATCCCCAAGCATCTCAGCCCGCAAATCCCGATGCTCGGGTTTATCGACCACGAAATTTCGCCAGATGAAATAATCGCTGCACTCCGGATTCACGTCCAGGCCGTCGAATCCGCGACAGGGCCGGAACATGATCGCCGTAGAAACAGACGCGGTCTGCCTGCGCCTCGAACGCAAATGATCCAGCAGGGCACCCCGAGCATTGCATCTGCATTTTCAATATGTCGCAAATACGCGGTCAGGTCCCGCCATTGGGCATCGTCGCCGAGAGTATGCCGCGAAGCCGCCTCAGCCGCCGGCTGCCCTGTTTCGAGATGGAGGGGGCCGTGGTTTTCCATCGTCATGGCGAACACGAAACGCGGACGATCTGCCCCCGCTCGCCGTCTCGAGTTCCGCAATGATCGCCTCGCCGACCGGCCCCGTCCATCACGTAAGGGCCGGCGCGCGATGCCGAGGCGAAATGACCGATATCGAGGAAGTGCGAGAAACCGAGCAAGGGAACTACCGGGTTTCGTCCGAAGAAATCGGCATAATAGGGATCGATTGCGACTGTCTCGTAACCGCCACCGCCGAACCAGGCGACCAGCGAGGCCAGTCGGTGCCGCACGAAGGCGTAAGGAGATAAACGCGCGTAACCGAGCGACGGCGAGGCAGGCCTGTCAACACCGCGAATTCGGTACGCATGGTGTTCGCCCCCCCCCCCCAGGCCGCGATCGCCGGGCCGAGCCGGCACGCGTCGAAAAACGATTCGCTCTGGATCAGCACCACGTCGGGACGCCGCACCGGTTCGCCGGTCGCGAACAGCGAGGCGGCCAGGCCATTCGCGAAAGCGCCAGAAGGTGGCCGGGCGCAGGCCATTGAGCAGATAGGCGACGAATACCGCGAAATAAGCCGTGGCGACGCTGGTTGGCCGAGAGCTCGAGCGGCAGGCGCGCGGGGATCGTCACCGCGAGCGCGAATGACAGCGCCACCGTCAGCCAGCCCGGCACGGCAGCGGGCGGCAAGGGCCGTTCGGCGACGAAGCCCGCGATCACGAGCACAAGCACGACGGCACCCGCGCCGACCTTGCCGGCGCTCAGGAAGGGCAGATAAAGCCGCGGGCGGGCAAAAGCAAGCTCAGACCGCGCGAAGACGAACGGCTCGCGCGAGGACTGGTACTTTCGCATTGCTGACGATCACCGCGAGCACGAGGCGGACCAGCGCCAGCGCCGCGCAGGCCGAGAAAATCCGGTAGCGACGTCAGCGCCGAACGCCAGACCGATGCTTAAGGATACCGAAAGAATGTGAAGCATTGACGACAGCAGCGGCCGCGCCAGCGGCGCGCGCGGCACCGCGATCGCATCGCGAGCACGAACGACAGCCCGATGGCCGGCAACGGTGCCAGGGCGAGGAACTAGGGCTTCTTCCGCATGAAGGCCCTTGTCAGGCAAGGCGGAGAATGGACTCACGCCCATCGATGTCCCACGCGGCAAGGTTACGGATGTTCTTCAGGCTGCCTCTCTTCGGTCGCCGCTGTTGCTGCATGCGCGCCAGGTTCAGCGTGATCTTTCGCACGCACGCGATATTTTGGGCTGCGGCTTTGTTGCGCGTCTGCTGGGCATCTTCGCCCCACGAGACGTCGAGCACCCAATGGAGCTGACTCTCGATCCCCCCAGTGTGTGTGTGCCAGCCGCGACATTTCGACGGCCTTCATCGGCCTGGAACTGATGAGACAGGTCTGCTGCGTGGTGGTCTGATCGGGTCTGATCGCCGATCTGCCGCGTGCGCGCCATCATCGCGATCCGCTGGACACCCGGCCAGTGTTGTCCCATCTCCGAGAGGCATTGAACGTCCTCGCTCACCCGACACACGCGGGTTTCGATACGTCCGCGCCCTTTGTCATGGGTGGCATGCTCCCAGTACGGACGCCTCAGCCCGCCAGCCTGAACCGAAGCAAACTATTCCGAAGGCTGTCCGCCAGCGTGGGCTGGTTGTCCTTGACCACCAGAACATAGTCCGCGCCGGACGCCACGATCATCTCGGCGATCCCGCGCTGCGCGCCCATCGCGTCGATCGACACGACCGCCCCCGACAGGTCGAGTGCCTCTAGTAGCAACGGAATCGCAGTGATTTCGTTGCTCTTCTTGCCGCGGCTCCGGTTTTTCTAGACACAGATTTGGGGTAAAACGCATCCAAACTGGAGTCTGAGATGTTGAAGAAGGTGGACGTGCAGGAAGTTGCGCTGGCGGCGACGGAGGGCGCGCGTAGCGCGGCCGTAGACGCCGCCGCAGCACCGCCGAATTCAAGCGCTGGTCCGTCCGGGCGCAAACGCGCTGTCGTCCTGCGCTTGCTGCGCGGCGAATTGATTGACGCGGTGTCTCGCGAAGTTGGCGTCACGATCGCCGAGCTCGAACAATGGCGCGAACTCGCCCTGGCAGACATCGAAGCCGGTCTGAAGTCGCGCCAGACCGATCCGGTGGAAGTCAAGCTCAAGGAAGCCGTGCATCGCGTCGGCGAACTGACCATGGAGGTCGAAATGCTGCGCATGGAGCACGAGCGGCAGGAGCGTCGCCCTTTGAGCGTCCGGAGCTCGTCGACATGAGCCACACGATCTCCGCGACAGGCAAACCCTTCGGATTGCAATGGGTATGCCAGGTGCTCGACTTTCCGCGCTCCACGATCTATGCCGAGCGCGCCAGGGCGCTCAACAAGGTCACCCCACTTGCCCCTGTCCGACGTGACCCAAAGCCCAAGGTGCCCGATCACGAGCGGCTCGCAGCTGTTCGCACCGATCTAACTCGCACGCCGTTCGTCGGCGAAGGGGTGCCCAAGGTCTGGGCACGCTTGCGCATTCAGGACGACATCCACGTGTCCCGAGCCCGTGTTTCGCCGCTGATGGGTGAACACGGCCTGCTTTCGCCCCATCGGCAACCGCAGAAACCGCCCAATGCTCACGATGGTCGAATGACGACTGATCGGCCTAACGAGAGGTGGGGCGCCGATGGCGCCAAGGTTTAAACCGTCGATGAGGGCCTGTCTGGATCTTCGCTACGGTTGATCATTGCGACGCGGCGTGTGTTGGCATCCACGTCACCAAAGTGGGCGACCGCTTTGCCGCACTGGAGCCAATCAGCCGAGGGGTGCGCGAGCAGTTCGGATCGGTCGAAGCTGATGCCGGCCGCGGACTGTCCCTGCGAATGGATCACGGCTCGCAGTACAGGTCGGACGATTTCCGCGCCCAGCTCAAGTTCTGGGGGATTACGCCGAGCTACGCCTTCGTCGCTGAGCCGCAAACCAACGGCGTCGCCGAGCGTTTCAATCGGACCATGAAGGAGCAAGCCATCCACGGACGGCTGTTCAACCACGTTGAAGAAGTTCGTGCTGCCGCCGTCGCGTTCAAGGATCGATACAATCGCGAATGGCGTCTCGAAAAACTGGGCTTCAAGTCCCCCCTCGAAGCCCGTCAAGCACCGCTCTTGCCACTTGCCGCCTGATCGCAAAATCGTGTCTAAACAACCCGATCCGGTACACCAAAATCCCAGCACGCTCGGGCGAAGGCAGCGCGCTCAGCAATCTGGCACGCCGCAACGCGTGCTGAGGTCGTTGTCGCTTTAGATCAGTTGGTCGCGACGGCTTCGGCCAAACATCTGAAAACTGTCGAGAAGCTCACGAAGGACCGTGACGAACTGCTGGCATTCTACGACTTTCCTGCAAAACACTGGCAGCGCGTCAGAACAACCAACCCGATCGAGTCGACGTTCGCAACGGTACGTCATCGCACTACGCTCACTCGCAACGGCCTGTCGCGCGCGACGTTCCTCGACATGGCGTTCCAGCTCATCGAGTCCGCCGAAAAAGCGTGGCGCTGCATCCGCGGCGTCGACAAGCTCGAACAGCATCTGAGAGGCCAGTTCAAAAAGACTGCTCCGTACGCCTGAAGATGTTCCAGCAGACGAGGGCGCAGCCGAACTTGAAGAATGCTTCGTGAATGTCAGCTCGACGATCGAAGCGTATGCGAAGACGACGGAAGTTGTGGAGCCACGAGTGAGTCCGTTCAACGACCCAACGGAATTCGCCCAGACCACTGCCATGTTCAGTGCGGCGCCTTGCGATCACCGGTTTGATGCCGCGTTCGCGCAATCGTTGACGATGCGGATCGGAATCGTAACCACGATCGGCATAGATGACCTTGGGTTTCTGAAGAGGTCGGCCGCGCGCGCCGCGGATCGGGGGAATCGCGTCGACGAGCGGCGGCAACTGGGTGACGTCGTTGCGGTTCGCGCCGGTCAGGATGGCGCTGATGGGAACGACATTGGCATCTACGAGGATGGGGTGCTTGGAACGGGGTCGCGTGCGATCCGTGGGGTTCGGGCCAGTTTTTCGCCCGCCCCAACAGTTCGTACCGACGAGAAATCGACGGCAGCGTATGAAAGATCGATCTGCCCGGCCTCGCGCAACGTGTCGAGCAGCAGTTCGTGCAGTCGATCCCATACTCCTGCTTTGCGCCAGTCGTTCAGTCGTCGCCAACAGGTCGGGTCGGAGCCAAAGCCCAATACGGTTGGCAGATGGTTCCATCGCAGACCGGTTTTCAACACGAACAGGATGCCATTCAACGCGGCCCGATCGGATACGCGTGGGCGACCAGGATACTCTTTGCGCCGGGGCTTGGGCGGCGGCAGTAACGGTTCGATCAGTGTCCACCAGTAGTCGTCAATGATTGGCGCTTCCATCCCTTGGGTTCCGTTGTTCAGACATCCAAGGCTAACAGCTTGCCGAGAAAGTAAACAGCCCCTCATTGGTTTTTGAACTATTCTCTGAAGGACATCCCCTTCAAGGACGGAACCTCGGTGATCGATAGCACACCGGCTCAGCAACCGCTGGCCGCCTGATCATGCCGCCGATCGCTCGTACATCAGATTTGACAATAGCTCTGGTAGAGCCACGGCAGCGCTGCCGACACCCGCGGCGACTTGCGCACATACGGCGACCATGTTCGAATTGAACTCCCCCCCGAGCCCGAACGGCCGCGCACCTTCGGCGCCTGGACCGGCACCGGACCGATGGCGGCGACGATTTCGCGCTCAGGCAGATAACCATTGCGCACGATCTCGATTGCCTGATGGGTAACCTGCCGTGCGCCTTGCCGGATCAACTCATCCAGATCGCACGGCCCTTGATTGCCGTTTCTGCTGCTTGACTGCTCTCGCTTCCTGCGTACGTTTCGCCATGGTGGTGGCCCTCCGGTTGCTATAGGCGTTACCGCGGCAAGCAACATGCTCACGCAACCGCCACCGCCTTCTCAAACTCCGCCCGACCGCCGTACACCAGATTCGACATTAACTCGTGTTTGCCACTTCTCGTCCTCATTGCGCCCCCGGATTTCCAGATCCTATTCCGGCGACGACTATTCTGACACAGGGGGAGGCGTCGACAACGCAGGGCGCGACGCGCCCCGGGCCGACCGTCCCGATTCACCTACAATGACGCCCCCAGTTCAACCACTGCGAACGGCGAACCCAGATGACGAAAAAAATCTACATCAAGACCTTCGGCTGCCAGATGAACAAGTACGACTCGGACAAGATGGTGGACGTGCTCAACGCCTCCGAAGGCCTCGTGAAGACGGACCGGCCCGAGGACGCGGACGTGATCCTGTTCAATACCTGCTCGGTGCGCGAGAAGGCGCAGGAGAAGGTGTTCTCCGATCTCGGCCGGATGCACGCACTGAAGGAAGCGAATCCGAACCTGATCGTCGGCGTGGGCGGCTGCGTGGCGAGTCAGGAAGGCGCCGCGATCGTCGCGCGCGCGCCCTACGTGGACGTGGTGTTCGGCCCGCAGACGCTGCACCGCCTGCCGCAGATGATCGACGCGCGCCGCACCAGCGGCCGCTCGCAGGTTGACATCAGCTTTCCCGAGATCGAGAAGTTCGACCACCTGCCGCCGGCCCGCGTCGAGGGCCCGAGCCTCTTTGTGTCGATCATGGAAGGCTGCAGCAAATACTGCAGCTACTGCGTGGTGCCCTACACGCGCGGCGACGAGGTCTCGCGCCCGCTCGACGACGTGCTCACTGAGATCGCCGGCCTGGCGGACCAGGGCGTACGCGAGGTGACCCTGCTGGGTCAGAACGTCAACGCCTATCGCGGCGCGCTGACCAAGGGCTCGGAGGAGATCGCCGATTTCGCCACCCTAATCGAATACGTGGCCGAGCTGCCCGGTATCGAGCGGATCCGCTACACCACCTCGCATCCAAAAGAATTCACGCAGCGCCTGCTCGACGTCTACGCGGGCGTGCCCAAGCTCGTGAACCACCTGCACCTGCCGGTCCAGCACGGCTCGGACCGCATCCTGATGGCCATGAAGCGCGGCTACACGGTGCTCGAGTACAAGTCGCTGATCCGCAAGCTGCGCGCGATCCGCCCCGATCTCTCGCTGTCGACCGACATCATCATCGGCTTCCCCGGCGAGACCGAGGCCGATTTCGACAAGACCATGCAGCTGGTGCACGAGATGAGCTACGACACCAGTTTCTCCTTCATCTACAGCCCGCGCCCCGGCACGCCGGCGGCCAATCTGCACGACGACACGCCGCGCGAGGTCAAGCTCAAACGCCTGCAACATCTGCAGGCCACCATCGAAGAGAACGTCGCGCGTATCAGCGCGTCGATGGTCGGCCGCATCGAGCGGATCCTGGTCGAGGGTCCGTCACGCAAGGATCCGAACGAGCTGGCGGGACGCACCGCGAACAACCGCGTGGTCAACTTCCCGGTGCCGCTCGCCTCGCACGCTCGCCTGATCGGCCAGATGATCGACGTGCGGATCAACCATACCTACCCGCATTCGCTGCGCGGCGAGCTGGTGCTCGCGCACGACGACGCGAGCACCGCCACCCACTGACACCGAGCGCCCAGCGCAGGAAGCCTACGCCACCTTGAAAACCACCCAAGCCCTGGAATTCACCGTGCCGCGCGACGACAACGCGCGCCTCGCCAACCTCTGCGGTCTGCTCGACGAGGAGCCGGCACCCAACGCTCTACCCGCGCCGCTCGGAGCTGCGCGGGCGCACCCCGGGCGCAGCGCGAGTACCTCAAGCAGATCCTCTCGCATGACGTGACGTTCGGCATCGGGGCCCGCCGGTACCGGCAAGACCTACCTGGCGGTGGCCTGCGCGGTCGATGCGCTGGAGCGCGACCAGGTCAAGCGCATCGTGCTGACGCGCCCGGCCGTGGAGATCGGCGAACGGCTCGGCTTCCTGCCGGGCGACCTATTGCAGAAGGTCGATCCCTACCTGCGCCCGCTCTACGACGTGCTCTACAACCTGCTCGGCTTCGACAAGACCACCAAGATCTTCGAGCGCCAGATGATCAAGGTAAGCCGCTGCGCGGCGACTAAAACCGTCGGTATGCAGAAGCGATCGCTCGCAGTGATGTAGGCGCGCGGAAAGCCGAAGATGCTAAAGTCGAATACATCGCGCGCATCGGGGAGGACCTCGTGATCATTTCGTTCGACTGCCGAGGCTGTCATGCTGAATTTGCCAGCGAAGTGGGCCAGGTCACCTTTACGCCGGATCCGGTTTTTTCCCT